>JANQEH010000142.1 GCA_028278455.1 bacterium | reverse complement strand
CGGCCGCCTGTTCAAATGCCTTCTCTCCGAGCCTTGAGACCTTTTTCAGCTCCACCCGGCTGCCGAATGCCCCGTTAATATTGCGATATTCGACAATATTCTTAGCGAGAACCGGTCCGAGTCCGGAAACATAGGTTAACAATTCCTTACTTGCAGTGTTGACTTCTACACCAACAGCGTTTACACAGCTGATAACGGTATCATCGAGAGATTGTTTTAGATCTCCCTGGTCTACATCGTGCTGATATTGACCGACACCGATCGATTTCGGATCGATCTTTACAAGTTCAGCGAGAGGATCCATTAGACGTCTGCCAATAGAGACAGCGCCTCTTACGGTTACATCATGATCGGGAAATTCTTCTCTAGCCACTTCCGATGCTGAGTAGATAGATGCCCCGCTTTCATTTACCATGACTACAATAATCTCCGGGGGAAGTCCGATTTCGTTAATGAAAGTCTCGGTTTCTCTCCCCGCTGTTCCATTACCTATCGCGATTGCCTCAATTTCGTACTTTGAACAAAGGTTTTTCACTTTCGCAATCGCTTCGTCATTCTCCACACCCTTCGTGTGCGGGTATATTGTGTCGTTACCAAGCAGTTTACCCTGGCTGTCAAGACAGACTATTTTGCATCCTGTTCTGAAGCCCGGATCTACAGCCATTATACGTTTTTCTCCCAAAGGTGATGCGAGAAGAAGCTGCTGTAGGTTTTCTACAAAAACCTTAATTGCTTCTTCATCGGCTTTTTTCTTGGAACCAAGTCTGATCTCTGTTTCCATGGATAGAGATAGAAGCCTTTTATAACTGTCCTGAATTGCCTCCGTGACCTGTTCTGCAGATAGATTTGTGCCTTTAACGAACATTTTCTCGAGTATCTCGAGTGCATCATCCTCAGGTGGATTGATGCCGAGGTTCAGAAAACCTTCATTCTCCCCTCGTCTCATTGCAAGTATCCGGTGGGATGGAGCATTAGAAACTGGCTCCTCCCATTCAAAATAGTCTTTGAATTTTGCGCCTTCTTCGATTTTATCCTTAACGGCTTTTGCCCTTATTATACCTCTTTCGAAGAATAACTGCCGCATTTTTTCTCTGGCTTCCTGATTCTCATTTATCCATTCGGCTATAATGTCTCTGGCACCGGCAAGCGCTTCGTCTATACTCTCTACACCCTTTTCCGGATCAATGAAATCTTCCGATGCCTCTTCAGGATCTGTTTTATCACTCTGCTCGAAAATCAGTTCGGCTAGCGGTTCAAGGCCTTTTTCCCGTGCAATAGTTGCTCTTGTCCTTTTTTTCGGTCTGAAAGGCAGGTATATATCCTCGAGCTCAGACATGGTTTCGGCAGCCAGGATCTTCGCTTTCAGCTCGTCCGTGAGCAATTCGCGTTCCTCAAGAGACTTCAAAATGGCTTCACGCCTTTTATCGAGGTCTTCGAGCTGAATAAGCCTGTCGCGAATCTCACGGATTGCTATTTCGTCTAAAGAGCCTGTAAGTTCCTTCCTGTATCTAGCTATAAACGGTACAGTTGCTCCTTCTTCCAGCAGCCTTGCAACAGCCTCTACCTGCCACGGCTTATGAGACTGCTCCTCAGATATCTTATGAATGTGTTTTTGATCCATGGTTATAAATTTGTATTTTTTTAAGTATAAAATTGAAGCCGCATGATTCAGCCTGCGTGATTGAGCATACAAAATTTACATAAGATATTTATATTAAACAAACAGTAATTAACATGGATAGAAATAAAAAGCGTGAAAAACAAAATTACTTTTGAATTTCACGCTGATCTTAAGGATCAATACGATATGAGGGTTAAGAATTTGTAATATTGTGATAGATAACAGGTTTATCTTCCACTCCCGCGCTCTCCATGATAACCTTTAATTTATCCGAATTAAGGAAATTCTGGAATCTTTCAATATCATCCAACATAAGATGAACGACAACATCACTGCTGTCACCGGGAACATTGAAAATGTTATGATGATTAACACCATTGTCCTTGCGGTTTGATTCATCTTCGAGAAATGCATTGAACCACTTATCAAAATCTTTTACTCTATGCCTTATGAGTATATGTTGTGTCATTGTTATACTCCTGAATAATTATGAGAACTTTAAGAATCGCTCTTTAAAATTTCTATATCAAACATGAATAAGATATGCATTAGTTCCCGGTAATAATAATAATTACAGATCTAAAAGTGGATAGAAGAAGAAAGCCGGAAAGAATAAATTCCTTCCGGCTTTTCGTTAGTGAGCTTAATGGCAATAAGCGACTCAATAATAATATCGGCTTTTAAAAAAATAAACTTAAGAAAAAAGGGTATTTTTAATTATTTTTAACAATTTGAGCTTAGATAGGATGTGAAAATGTACCGTCAGACAATAAATAATTAGATTGACATTATTTTCTAACAGACATATATTACAGTAAAAAAAATGCTTTTCGTTCCGGATTATATATATTATGACAGATAACAGCAAAGAAAACAGGGAAGAATTTTATATCCGTTTGCGTGAAAAAATTAAGAAATGGCTGGAATCAGGTGAAGGGAAAGACCATAGGTGGGCGGACATACTGATGCTGGCTCCCGATATGTTCTATCTTCTATGGAAACTATCACTGGATCCGGAGGTACCTGCAAAAACCAGAGCCCTCCTTGCAGGAGTTGTAGCTTATTTTGTTCTTCCGATTGATCTGCTGCCGGAGGCTGTCCTGGGTCCCGTGGGATACCTCGATGATATTGCGATAGCCTCGTATGTACTGAATAAGGCTGTTAATCAGACGAGTCCGGAGATTATGAAAAAATACTGGGTTGGAGAACATGACGTTCTTATGGTCATAAAGAACACCCTGGGTGTCGCAGATGCTATGCTTGGGAAGGGCCTCTGGAATAAACTTAAAAGAAGGTTTGATTAAATTGTCTTGATCCTTTTATTGTTAGAGCATTTGTTCCGGACTAAGGGGGAAATTATAAAATCTGAACATTCAATTTACGGCAGGTGATCTAATGAAATCAGGCAAAAAGATCCTACTGTTTATAAATTTAACGATCTTCTCAACAATATCGCTCACACTTCAATGTACAAATGGTGATACAGGTGATTTAGAAGGGCAGAGAACAGTCCTTTTTGAAAAATTCACCGGAACATGGTGCGGTTGGTGTCCATACGGAGTCGATATCCTGGATGAGATTCTCGAGACAACCGATAGGATTGTTGTTCTTGCCTATCATACAAAGGACTCAATGTCGATCGGGACCACAAAAGATCTCACTGAGGCGTTTGATCCCAGGCACCCCATGGCAGTTATAGACAGGGTGCAGTATCCCGAAACTGAGAAGATGCCAATAAGCAGGAATGACTGGAAACGGACAGTTACTTACCGCCAGGGGGCAAGAAGTTTCCTCGATTTAGGTGTTTCCGGAATTTACGATCCGGGGAGCAGAAAAATAGAGCTGGATGTCAAACTTAAATCCCTCAAAGACTATACTGAAGGCGTTTTTAAGCTAAACGTTATAGTTGCACAAAACGGATTGATTTATACTCAGAGGATTTTTCGCGATCCGGAAAGAAAAGAGATACCCGGTTACATTCATAATTATGTTGTCCGTGAAATGGTAACTGGGGCATGGGGAAAGGTGCTTGAAAAGGAAAAAATAATGGTCGAGGATGAAGAAGCTCAGGTATTAAAAGGTGAGAAAATATCTTTCAAGCTAAATGAGGATTTCGATGCAGAGAATTGTCACATAGTAATATTTATACATGAAGACCTCGGAAAAGGTTACGGTCCGGTTCAGCAGGCAACTGAGATTAGTGTAAAAAAACTGACAGGATTTGATACGGTCCGTAAATGAAATCAGCGGATTTTTTTATAGAATCACAGCCTATTTTTATTTCTCATAATAAGACAGCTTCAGCCGAGAATAATCTTTGTTGACTGTCCTACTCCCTGAGATAGATTACAGAATTATGACTTCATAACTCACGTTAGTATAGCAACAAAGGTTTCTATCCCATCCAAAAACCTTTCCTGTGGGAAATCCCAAGTACTTTCTTGCACCTGGCACAAAAGTATATATACCTTTTACCCAGGAAACCCGCAAGTTCCCGGAACCATAAGTTTTCTATCTCTGTTTCGCAATGAGGGCACACAGGCCTGACGTCGTTTTTTTCTTCAACCTGTATCATTTTTCCTCCTATATTTACACATAATTTCTAATTCAATATGTTTATATGCTAAAGCGAATACAATGTGTCTATATGTCTTCGCCTTCGAGTTTTCCAACGACGACAGCCGCGACCATATCTGTAATGCAGTTAACTGTTGTCCTGGACATGTCGAGTACTCTGTCTACTGCTATCACCAGCGCAACAGCATCAAGAGGAAGCCCAATAGCTCTGAGAATTATAGACATCATGACGAGACCGGCAAGGGGGATATTTGCTGTGGCAACCGATGCAAGGAATGCAGTGAAAACAATGATCAGCAGGGAATAGACAGATAGATCGACGCCATAGACCTGTGCGAGAAAGAGAACCGAAACAGCCTGGTATAGCGCAGTCCCGTCTTTATTGATTACTGCGGCAACAGGACATACAAACGATGCCGTTTTTCCTGATACTCCTGATGTATCTGTCGATGCCTTAAGCGTGAAGGGCAGAGCGACCATAACCGAGCATGTCGAGAATGCAGTCATTATTGCCGGGATCATTCCCCTGTAATGCGTGAAAGGATTCTTTCCGGAGAATAGTTTCAGGATGATCGGAAGGATGATCATTGTATGAAAGATCAAGCCTGCAATAACAATTATTACATAATAACCGAGAGAGGCAAAGCTTTCCAGGCCAGTTGTGGCTACCGCCTTTGCATTGAATCCGAATACTCCAAGAGGAGCTGTCCAGACTACAAATTGGGTCATTTTCTGAATAGCTTCGAAAAGCGGTTCGACTATACCGGAAATTGTTGTTTTTGATTTATCATCGAGTTTTGAAATAAAATAGGCCAGAAGAAATGTAAATAAAATGATCGGAAGTATATCACCATTTGCAAGCGCACCAAATGGATTTTCCGGGATCAGATCAACAAGAATTTCCGTGAAAGTCCGCTGCGCAAGATTCAGATCAGGAATCTGACTTTGTGCGGCAAGTGGTGAGCCGGAACCAGGTTGGAAGATCTGAGTAAGTGTTATTCCGGTCAGGATTGCCAGCACTGTACTGACCACACAGTAAGCAATTGTTTTTATCCCCAACAGCTCGATACTTCCTTTACCGCTGACATTGATAAGACCCGATAGTATTGCCATAATGATAAGAGGCAGAATTGCCATCTTAAGAAGCTTGAGGAAAATTTCAGACAGTGTTTCTGCGAGTGGGATAATTGGTTCGCCGATTAGCCTGCCGAATACTATACCGGCAATAAAGAAAACCACAATCCAGAAGGTTAATGACTTTGACAGATTTTTCAGATTAATAACAGCTTCTCCTCAACTTTTACATGATTATCCGCTGGAATTGTGTCGTGTAAATAATATTGTCCAGAAAATTATATACAAAATTTATTAGAATTCCAATAAGATAATTATTAACCTAATACATCTTTATATATTCTATAAAAATTCAATCCCATTATTTTTTCGATCTCTCCGGTTGAATAACCCCGTTTTTCGAGCCCCTGCCAGATTGTCTCCATTCTTCTCGGATGATTCAGCTCTGAAATGAAGAAAGGCCAGTGAATCTTCTTGCTTCCAACTCTTGCCATTTCCTCCTCGAGACGTTTTCTTTCTTCTTCAGTATCAGGAATTGTCTGATGTT
Source organism: bacterium (assembly GCA_028278455.1). GTDB lineage: Bacteria > SM23-31 > SM23-31 > SM23-31 > SM23-31 > JANQEH01. The sequence continues at coordinate 13,390 of JANQEH010000142.1, read as the reverse complement.
CGCGGTCACTTCCGATTCCGACATGATCTATCCCGGCTACTTTTACAGTCCTGTCAATATGATCGAGAAAATCGTCAAGTGTGTTTCTCTGTTTTGGACCCAGATTGGGATTTATCTGGAAAATACCTACTGCACCACCTTTATCCGCAAGTGCTTTCAGATTCTTATCCGAAGTATTCCTGGGATGCTCATAAATCGACTTGCATCCTGAGTGAGAGATTACAACAGGGGATTTCGAATAATGTATAGCTTCAGACATTGTCTTCATTCCTGCATGAGAAAGATCAATGAGAATACCCAGTTCATTCATTTTTTCAATTAAACTGATACCGAAATTCGAAAGGCCGGAATCATTCCTTTCCATGCAGCCGCTGCCGGCAAGATTTCTGCTGTTATAAGTCAGCTGAACACTTCTTATCCCCAGATCATAGAAGAAGTGGAGCTTTTCAATTGAATCTCCAACCGGTGTTGTATTCTGAAAGAGGTAGATCAGCGCAATCTTATTCTCCATGCGTGCGCGGTCTATGTCTTCCACCCTCGTAGCTTTAATAAAATGTTCTCTATGCTTTTCAATGTGTCCCTCGTATTGAGAAAGCTCAAATAATGCATCGTTGTAGGCTTCAGGTCCATGAAGACCCGGATTACCTATAGTGACCACTACAGCCGTAATGCCGCTTGAGATAACTTGCTTGATCAGGCTCATAGGATATTCGATCCTGATCTCACCCATAGAATCTATTATTAATGGGCGTTCCTGTAAAGCTTGTTTTGACAGATTTACTTTTGAAAATGTAAAACAGGAGAGAGCTGCAGTTGATGATCCTATGAATTTTCTTCTATTCATGGGTTATCCTTATACAGTTATATCAAATTAAAAGATTATGTTAACAGACTGAAAAATATGATGTCAATATATAACAATTATCCCATTAAGTGGGATAACCGGGGATTGATTATAGAATTGAGAATATTAGATTTAATGATAATAATGAGTTCTTAAAATAACAGGTATACCTGTTTTATTAGTAATATGCTCAGCAAGTTCTTCAGGCGTAAAATACGGACATTTAGGCACTGCATTGACAAGACATGAGCTGAGGTGGATAACATCGGGTTTGATTTCGGACAACCTCATTGCCATATTCAGATTAGGCGGTACCGATCTGCCCGGACAGGAGCATTTAAGGAATGCTACAACCTGAGATACCTCGTCGAATTCTCCTTCACTAAAAGCCGCAGCCTTCAGACATCTCCAATCACCGGGGCATCCGTATCCGCTATCCATGTATTCACCACAGCCAACGACAGCAACTTTCTTCATAACTCACTCCAGTATAATGATTAATTGATATCTTTAATTATCAATAATTAATTAAAGTGAGAAGAATTTCAATCCTTATTAGCTTCCTTAAGTTCTCTGATCGTTTCTCTAAGTTCTTCTTCTGTTATTATCCCTTTCTTTATAAGCAGACTTACAAGCACATCCTGTGTATAGCTTAATGCTACAAGAAGTTCTTCGGGATTTATGTTATCATTTTCAGCCATTGAATTCTCCTGGAAATTATTAGATTGTAAAGATCAACATTATACTTGAATATACTTATTATTAATGATTTTTACAATCTTAGAAATAGAAAAATTCGTTGAAAAAGGTATTATCTTGCACGGTACCGGATCTTTCCGCCGACTATAGTAAACAGGGTTTTTGTCGATAGCAGTTCAACAGGAGGGATTGTCAGAATATCTTTATCAAGAACTGTGAAATCCGCAAGTTTCCCAACCTCGATCGAACCCAGGATATCCTCCTGGAATGCACCATATGCAGCCCAGATTGTAAATCCCCTGACAGCTTCTTCTATGGTCATTCTCTGCCCGGGAAACCATCCTTCTTCAGGATAGCCTTCTTTATCCTGACGGGTAACAGCAGCATAAATTCCAAGTAGAGGATTGTTTGATTCGACCGGAAAATCGGAACCGCATGGAATCACAAGTCCTGCATCTAAATATGATCTCCATGCGTAGGCTCCTTTAGCCCGTTCATGACCAATCCGGTTTTCTACAAAATACATGTCTGAGGTGCAATGTGTAGGCTGCATTGCAGGGACTATGCCTAATTTTCTGAATTTCTGTATATCTTCATCTCTGACTATCTGTGCATGTTCCACGCGAAATCTATGGTCATCAGTAGGATTTTCGAGAAGGGCCCTTTCGTATGCATCGATGCAAAGCCGGTTGCCCCTGACACCGATACAATGGGTATTTACGCTCATCCCGACTTCCAGGGCAGCTTTGGAAACTTCATAGATATATTCAGGTGTAACTCTGAGCAGACCACGATTTTCAGGATCATCCGTGTATGGTTCAAAAAATGCAGCCCCGCGGGATCCAAGTGCTCCGTCAAAGAAAAGCTTGATGCTTTTTATCGAAAGGTAGTGATCTCCATAGCTAGTAATCTTTCTCTTCCTGAAATAGGAGGCAAGGTCACCCTCGAGTTCCGGATTTTCCTGGTCTCCGAGCATTGCATAGATTCTAAGGTCAAGCCTGTCTTCATCTATTAGTCTCTTATACAGCCGGATTGCATTATCTCCAATCCCTGCCTCATGCACTCCGGTGAGCCCCACTGATAGACAGCTCTGAACTGCATCCAGGAATTTTCTTTCGAAATGTTCTTCTGTGTCAGGAGGAATATGTTCAAGTACGATATTCATTGCCCGGTTGATCAGTACACCGGAAGGTTCACCATCAGGTTTTCTTTGGATCACCCCGCCTACAGGATCCGGGGTATCCTTAGTAATCTCTGCAAGTTCAAGTGCTTTAGCGTTTGCAAATGCCGAATTTCCATCTATTCTTCTCAAATATACGGGATTATCGGGTGAAATCCTGCTTAATTCATCATGAACTGGAAATTCCCTGCTTTTCCAGTCATTGTGATCCCATCTGCCTCCGAGAATCCATTCTCCGGGTTCAGATGATTTCACTTTTTCAGCTACTTTATCTATGATTTCTTCAAAGCGTGTTGTTCCTGTAATATCAAGATTGGCGATTTCATTACCGAGGCTATGTAGGTGTGCATGTGCATCGATAAGCCCCGGCAGGGCGAGATTTCCTTCAAGATCGAGTACCTCAGTACCGTCTCCAATAAAACTCAAAATATCAGAATTGGATCCGGTAAATATTATCCGGGAATCTTTTACTGCCACAGCTTCAACTATGGAAAAATTCTCATCTACTGTGGCGATCTTTCCATTCATAACAACCATATCAGCTGTGTTGTTTGCTCCACAACGGAAAATGAAAAGACAAACCGGCATTAGGCATATAATAAAATAAGTTTTTGCTGTCATGCTTACCTCAAAGTGAATATAAACTGGTTTTCAGAGAAACTTCGTAAAGAAATTATCAAAATATCTTAAGTTATGCAATGTAAAGTTTGTACAATATCTCCTGTTCTAAATTATCCTCGTTGCAAATACTACAGGTAGTCTGAACTTTTAATTATAGTTTTCTATTGATTTTGGACTGATTTTTTTTTAATTATATTTTTAAATCATATCAGATATCATACAAAAACGCTCCTCAATAGATTAAGAGAGTACATAAAATAGAAGGTATTCCTGCCTTTAATTTTGGTTCGGGGAAGATATGAACAAAAAAAAATCCGACGACCTGCAAGATACTGTAGATAAACTTGCCAAAGAGCTTACCGGATATAATCTCACCAGAAATATAAGTGATAAAGAAAGTTTTATCTTGAGCAGTATAATGAAGCTGAATCCATACAGTATTTCATTGTATGATGCCGACGGACATTACTTGTTAGGGAATCAGGCTTATAGAGACTTATTTGGTTCAATCCCCCCTCCGGAATATTCAATATTTGATGATCCGATTCTTAAAGAAAGGGGTATTGACAAGGAAGTTGCAAAACTAAAAAAAGGTAAATCGGTAAAGGTTTCTGAAATTCCGTACAATCCGGTAGAAATAAATCCGGATCTTCCAGATAAACCTATTCTTGTCAGAGGGACAGGTTTTCCTATTATTGATGATGAATCGAATGTCTGCGCAATTGTGATTATGCATGAAGATGTAACCGAACAGGTGAGATCGGATGTAGAAAAAAGAACTGTTGAGGAACAGAACAGGGAACGTCTGGAGCATATTGTTGCTGAAAGGACTGAAGAGTTGAGGAGAAAGGAAAGTGAATTGACAGCCCTTCTCGATAATATTCCTGATATTGCCTGGCTGAAAGACCTCGATTCAAACTTTATCCTTGTAAATAAGGCACTTGCGGACAGGTTCGGTTTTACCAAGGATGAGATGAAAGGAAAGACAGATTATGATATCTGCCCTGAAGACCTTGCTGACAGATACCGGAAAGATGACAGACACGTGGTTGAAACAGGTGAAGGTATCTGCACAGAAGAACCTCTGGCAGATAAACAGGGAAATGAAATCTATATAGAGACTATTAAAAGCCCCATTTACGGTGAAAAAGGAAAAGTAATTGGAACAGTCGGAATTGCCCGGGATATAACTGAAAGAAAGAAAACTGAAAATGCTCTAAGAGAAAGTGAAGAGAGGTTTCGCGATCTTTCTGACCTGCTGCCATTGCCAAGCTTTGAATTGAATACAGATATGCAGATCGAGTATGCAAACCGGGCAAGCATGGAACTCACGGGATACAGATCCCCGGAATTGCTTTCAATGGATCCGCTAAAGCTGTTTGACCGTTCAGAGCATTTGAGGTTAACTGAAGATCTGAGAAGGGCATTTAAAGGTGAGTATGTAAGTCCCAAGGTTTATTCTGCTATTAAAAAGAATGGAGAAAAATTTCTTCTCGAGATTAGAGGCAGCAGAATAATACGAAACGGTAAAACTGTAGGAATGAGAGGGGTTGGAGAGGATATCACCGAAAGAAAAATGGCTGAAGAAGAGTTGTTGAGGCATAGACAGCATCTTGAAACAGTAGTAGCTGAGAGAACGCAGGAACTGCAAAAAACTAATGAGAAGTTAGAGCAGGATAATATAAGGAGAAAAAAAGCTGAAGATACGACTTCTGCACTATATGAGATGATCAAGGCTGTTAACACGGTGGAAAGTCTTGATAAGCTTTTTCCCGTTTTACATAAGACACTTGGTAAAATTATCGATACTACAAATTTCTTCATTGCATTATATGATGAGGAAAAGGATACACTCCAATTTCCATACTTCACAGATGAATATGATCCCGATATTGTTATTAGAAATGCAAGCCGCTCAGGCTCGCTGACTGCCGAGGTTATCAAAAGAAGAGGTCCGCTGCTGATAACAAAAGATAATCTGATAAAGAAATATAAGAAAAAGGAACTTGTGAAGTTCGGTAAGCTGCCGGAAATATGGTTTGGTGTTCCTTTGAAATTAAAGAAAAGCATCATTGGTGTAATCGCTGTCCAGAATTATACCGATCCGGGGCTGTATTCTGAAGATGATATTGCTTTGCTTGAATCAGTATCTGAACAGATCGCAATAGCAATCGACAGAAGAAGGGCTGAAGACGCATTGATACAATCCCAGGAAATAGTAAAAAACCTGTCTGAACAATTAGGACAGCTAAGTCTTTCTGTCGCGGATATGATCACCACACAGGATCAGGAAGAAATTTTTGACAGGATAAGCAATGCTATAGTCGAATATTCAGATTTTAATAGGGTATTGATTTCATACTTTAAAGATGAACCGCCTTACAGAGATATTATAGGATGGAGCGGAATAGATGAAAAAGCAATAGAAAAAGTAAGAAAGATCAATATGCATAAAGACGGTTTTATTTCAATCTTTGAGCAGGGAATAAAGGTCGGTCAGTTTTCTTATTATGTACCTCATACTATGAAAGAGATTGTTGATGATGATGCCACAATATTCGGTGAAGGCCCGGAACCGGTTGATGAAGAGATCTGGCATCCCGAGGATAACCTTTTTGTCAGAATGAACGATAAGGAAGGAAGGCTAATAGGTGTTATATCTGTCGATGAGTGTAAATCCGGCAGAAAACCCGATGCCGAAACTGTTCGGCCTCTGGAGGTGTTTTCAAGCATAATTTCCCAGATAATTCTCCATAAAAAGGCTGAACAGAAAGTCAAGCTTCTTGAAGAGCAGTATATCAGGGCACAGAAGATGGAATCTATGGGGAAACTCGCAGGAGCAGTGGCACATGACCTCAACCATATTCTAACAGGGCTAGTCACCTATCCGGACCTGCTTCTACTGGATATGCCTCAGGACAATCCATTAAGAGACAAAATAATCAATATCAAGAAATCAGGCCAGAGGGCTGCTGCGGTAGTCGAAGACCTACTCAATATCGCAAGGGGAGGCATGACAGTTTCGGAAATACTGAACCTGAATGAGATGATCGAAGAGTTTTTGAACTCAACCGAGATTAGACAGCTCAAGAGGGCCAATCCCGGAATAGTGATCGATACACAATTTGACCACATGTTAAAAACTGTATCATGTTCTAAGATCCAGATAATTAAAATTCTGAATAATCTTATTATCAATGCAGTCGATGCCATGCCTGACGGGGGAAGATTGCTGATTTCTACAGTGAATGCATCGATAGATGAAACTATCAAGAAGTTTGAAGAAATATATCCCGGTGAATATGTGCAGCTTTCAATTTCAGATACTGGAATAGGTATACCTGAAGAGGATATTCCTAAGATATTTGAGCCCTATTATACTAAAAAAGTACTGGGCAGAAGCGGTTCAGGAATCGGTCTGACTGTTGTCTGGAATATAGTTAAAGACCATGACGGCTATATTGATGTTGAAAGTGAAGAAGGAGGAGGAACAGATTTTTATATCTACTTACCTATGACTATGGGGCAGGTCGAAAAGCTCGAGCTGAAACAGAGTTTTGATGAATATAACGGTAATGGCGAGTCTGTGCTGATAGTCGATGATGAAGAAAGCCTCAGGAGGAACGGCTCTAATATACTCAAAATTTTTAATTACCAGCCTGCAGCATGTGCTTCAGGAGAAGATGCCATAGAATATCTGAAAAGAAATAAAACAGATCTGATCTTACTTGATATGCTGCTGGGGAAAGGTATGGATGGACTTGAAACATTCAAGGAGATCAAGAAAATCAACCCTGATCAGAAGGTCATTATTGTCAGTGGATATTCTGCATCCTCTAAAATTCAGGAGGCGCAGAAACTCGGAGCAGGACAATTCGTTAAAAAACCGTTCACCATAGAAGAACTCGGAATCGCGGTTAAGAAAGAACTGTCAAATATGTCAGAGTACAGTTAAATATCAGATAAAATTGGTGATATTCAGTTAAGTTACAATTACAATTTATATTCTACGGGAACATCTGTTAAAAACAAACTCGAAATGGTCTTTAAGAATTTTATATGGTGCGAAAGTCTCTTCTTCTTCACCGTTTGTGGTTTTGTGGTATTCAAAGATCGGAAAATCACCACCTAATATTTTTTTCATGCCTTCAATATCTTTGTCAATTTTCCCATAATGATATTGCTCAACCAGAACTGACTCATCGGTAATTAAAATAAATGCCTCTGGAGCCGATTTAAACAATCTGACCTGGAAATTTGATTTTTTGTTTTGAGAGAATTCGACAAGATTCTCTTCAATAAATTCAATGCTGTCCATTGTATCTTTATATAGCCTTTGCCTTTTTCTTGCATCATCAACAAAATCTTCCGATCGTCCGGTAGGATTATTAATCAAATACTCTCGAAAAGATCGAATTTCTCCCTGTTCGGAATCCGGATCGATCATTAATATTTTTATGTCCTCTACATTTCTTTTACAGGCATCATAAATAGCCATACACAGAGGACTATTTGAACGGAAATAGGATTTCAGTGATATTCCTTTAATCCAGAGAATTTTATTAGTGTTTTTTATTAAATGGATTATTCGATTTCTACTAATATCCTGGTCATAAAAAATATTCTTTATTTTCGCCTTGCGGATAGCGTTGTCAGTTCCTAAAGAATAGGTAACGAAATATTCATCAAGGCTAACAGAGACTCTGTCCCAGATATAATCAAAATGAAATTTTAACTCCTCATGAATAGAGCTTTCAGTTGAATCCAGACCTGACTGATTATAATATTTCAATACAGGAATGTTTATCCCTGAATGGCGTGGACGAAAGTAATATTGTTGAACATAAGAAGTCGAAGGTGTCCAAATCAGGTAGAGAATTGGCGGCAGCCTATATATCCGTGCTTTGAAACTGACATTTTTATTATCACGGGCGGCTTTTTCTAAATTATAAAAATGTTCTAAAGAAGAAAGAACATCTTTATCAATTCTAGTTTTAAATAAATCTTCTGTGCTCTCTGCCATACCTCTGTAATACGCACCGGATGACTTAGGATCAATTAGTAAAACCTGGATTGTCAATTTCTCTGACTTTTCAGGTGGACGGTCATTTGCTATATACCCTTCAATACTCTCCCAGGCCATATGGATAGTTGAATGTTCGTCACGGATGAAGTCATTAAGAGAAATACCTATAATTTTTATCTGCTCTACAGATTTATGTTCTAATGTAGCCTTGATATCCTCACTTGCAGTAAGTCGTTTTTCGTAGACTTTTGCTATATTGGCACTTCTTAAAGCATCCAGAGATTTTGATGATTTTGTCATTTTCTGAGTCTGCTCAATTATTTTACTTTTGAGCTCATTAAGAGAAAACGATAATTGTTCACGGAAAACACGGTCTTTTTCAGATTCCAGTAACATCGCCTGTCTCGTCAAATACCATTTTATCGCACCGGAAATTAAAGCTGTAATAAAGATTGCCTTACCCGTTTCCTGCATAATAAAGAAGAAAACATTTGTTCCGGATCTACTAAAACTTAGTATTATTAAAAGGATGCCTATTACAATCAGGATTATACTTGCGAGAATGAGTTTCGTACTGATAAACCTTTTTAATATTTCAAGGAATTTTATATCTGCTTTTTTCCCCTCAGTCTTATAGTCATTTAAATTATCTTGCTCCTTGTCAAGCATTATAGGTCCCTCAAATTTATTGAACATAAAAATAAGTAGACTATCAATCCATAGAGTGTCGGACTGAAATTTATATTATTATTCTAATGTCCCAGTTATGACGTGCTCTGAATACTCTTTGGGGAGTATAATTGTTAAGTTTCAATTACAGTTATTATACTTCAAGAGGATGAGTAATAATATTGGTACAACCGCAATCCATTTTTTGAAATAAAGACAGAGTATTTCTCCAATATTTAGGAAATCCTCCCCGTTCTGAACCAATATTCCATTATATAATATTTTAATACTAATATCAAGATTAATTTCCAATATGACAGTTTTATTTATAATTTTAGAACCAAGAGGTCCACGAGTAAATAAATCAATTACCGGGAGAGACCAGATCTATTTTTCCACCAGTCTGAAGAAACAATTAGTCTTAAATTCCAAAAATCTTGTTTTTTATCCTCCAAACTGATATATTATCAATTCTCACATACACCAATTATAAAAACTAATAACAGAGTTTTGGCGAAGGGAGCTGTAGATGCACATCTGGGGAATGCATATTCTCGATCTTTCTGTTATCCTTCTTTACGTTATTATTATTCTCTGGGTAGGTAAACGGGTTTCCGAAAGAAATAAGGACACTACAGATTTTTTTCTTGCCGGGAGAAAACTCGGAAAGTTTTACCAGTTCTTTCTGAATTTCGGATGCTCCACAAATGCTGACCAGGCTGTGGCAGTCTCACGTGAGATCTACAGGCAGGGTATCGGCGGGATGTGGATCCAGTTTCTCGTACTCTTCCTGACTCCGTTCTATTGGTTTACTACTATGCTGTTCAGGAGAGTAAGGCTAATTACAATCGGGGATTATTTCACAGAAAGGTTCGACAGCAAATTTCTCGGAGCAAGCTATGGAGTTTTCATCCTGTTACTCTCACTTGTCGGCGGCGGTGTAGGATATATGGTTGCTGCAAAAACCATGATGGCAATGACTCCTAAACCGATAGAAGAATGTACGGTTGTTGAAAGAACAAGTATCATGGAATTCCGGGAATTCAGGCAGCTGCAGGACCATAGAGATACAGGACTGACTGACGAACAGACGATCCGTTATGAAGAATTGATCGAAAAGAACAAACGGGGTGAACTTCATTCCTTTGTATCCTATACCGATCCGGTCTGGTTCTACTTTATATATGCTATAGTCGTGGGAATCTATACTATGCTTGGTGGATTCCGCGCAGCTGCGATAACCGATGCGATCCAGGGGGTCCTTATAATTATTTTCTCTGCGATCCTTATCCCTGTAGGCCTCGTAAAAGTCGGCGGTTTCTCAGGTCTTCATGCAAGTGTACCGGATTATATGTTCGAATTATTCGGATCTGCAACGATGAGTGAATATGCGTGGTATACAATTGCGGCAATGGCGCTGGCTAATCTTGTTTCAATAGTCGCTGTCGTATCAGGTATGCAGACGGCAGGATCTGCGACTAATGAGATGTCTGCAAGGATCGGTATGATCTTCGGTATGTTCACTAAACGGATCATTATGCTTTTCTGGGCTCTGGCAGGACTGATTGCGATAGGGATCTATGCCGGGGCGATAAATGATCCTGACCTGATATGGGGGATCATGTCAAAAGACCTGCTCATTCCCGGAGCTATAGGACTTATGCTTGTAGGTATCCTGGCGGCTAACATGTCCTCTCTCGATGCAAGCGCTGTTTCATATTCGGCACTTTTTATCAGGAATCTCTACAAACCCTTTGTTGGAGAGAAATCAGAGAAACACTTATTATTTGTAGGCAGGCTTGTTATCATAGGGACTCTGCTTGGAGGTATAGCCGTAGCGCTGTTCATCGATAATCTGCTCGAGCTGTTCAAATATATTATTTCAGTTCCTGCGATATTCGGAGCTGCCATCTGGCTTGGGTTTACATGGAGACGCCTGACTAAATGGGCGGTTACTCTCCAGGTGATAATATGCACATTAATAATTGCGGTTATACCGAATGTTTTCCAGGGATTGGATTCTGTGAGACTTAATCCGTATTTCCTGAAGGAGACGGAAAGAAAGACTGTGACGGTCACAGTTGATGCGCTTACGGTGGATGTCGAGGAAGGAAGGGCAGATCGCGTCGGACAGAGAATACAGAAACAGCATGTGATCGAACCGGTAGGTGTATTTTTTGAGCAGGTTGCGAGAATAAATACATCAGATCCGGAATCACCAAAGATGGGATTGGAGAGATTCCATGCGGAGATATGGATACTGAGCTGGTTCGGGATAGATTTTACGCATTTCTCAAAGGCCCAGCTTGTCGCAGCCAGATTCCTGTTCGATGCTTTGTTCCCGTTCCTCCTGCTGTTCATATTCTCGATATTCACAAAACCGGTTAATTCGGGTATCCTTGACAGGTTCTTTGCGAAGGTCCATACACCGGTCCAGCCTGGTCCTGAAGAAGAGAAACTGGCGCTTGAAGCCGCTTATGCCGATCCGGGAAAGTTCGAGAAGGATAAACTCTTCCCCGGAACACAATGGGAAATAATGAAGCCGGGTAAGATGGATTACATAGGATTTTTCGGAAGCTGGGCTCTTGTAGGCCTCGTAATATTCTTGCTCTGGCTGATGGTGAATATTAAGTGAGCACTTGGGAGTAATGAAATAAACAGTATAATAGCATAGATATCATATGATATAATGGAATGGGGATTTGTATGAGAAAGATGATTTTTCCACTATCATTACATATATTTACACTAATTTTTATTCTTGTATCATATCGATCAGTTGAGTGTACTTCCAGTAAGGTGGCTCAATCATTATGGACACTATGTGTATATTCTTCCGAAATAGTTAAAGCTGAAATAATAAATACTTCATCTGGAATGGATTATTCTGACAGTACAAGATTTTCAATTGTCAACGTTCGTATTATAGATAAATACAAGGGAGATTTAAAGATAAATGATATTGTTAGAATAAGATTTAATGTAATATATAAACATCTTAACTTTATTACTGGTCCTGATCCAGTTTTTTCGAAAAACGAGAATGCATTGTTATTTCTAACCTCGAAAATAATTTCTGAAACTAAGTCAGGAAGACGCAAACCACTTAATAACACCTATGTTGTATGTGGTCAAGCGGAGGGGAAATTCAGGATTTTTAGAAACAGTCTTACACAGGAAGAATTTATTATTAGAGAAATTGAAAAAAGACCTCTTGAAATCCAGAGTACAGTTGATCATCCTGTGTCTAGAAAAGAATACTCTACGTCAATAATTAATATGAAGGTAGAAATCCCGGAGAAATTCAAAAAACTTAATAATAAGATCAATGTAAATCATGTTGATGCATTTCCGTTAAAGGATTTTAAAGAACTAATAGATTATTTTGTTAGAATAATAATAAAATAATTTATGATGTTGCTTATAATTCATTATCAAGTCCCGTTTTTAATTTCGGGGCTTGTTTTTTTTTGTTGAAATATGTACTTTAATTTATGTTATTTCTTACCTGAATAAGAACTATTACAAAACAGACTACAGATATTTTTCCCCGGAGATCAATTTAATTATGAATAATGACATGTATATTAAAACTGGCAGACCGGAATTTGACAATTTCTTTCCAATGATCCGTAACTTCCTAGAGCACGATATTATGGATATTACAATAGATGCAAAACCTATCCGGGGATACAGAACACCCGATGCTAAGTCTATCTGGATCAGGGACCATTCCGATATGATGAGAGGATTCAAGTATTTTGAAAAAGATCTTAAAAGCACGGTTGAACATTTTGCTGAGACCCAGGCAGATAACGGCAGGATTTTTGATTATTTTACCGTATATCCCGAAAAACTTCCGAGTGAACGTGAGAACTGGACTAAATATGTGAGGGTACCAGTAGAGGCGGATGTGGAATTTAAATTCGTTAAGGCAGTATTCCTAGCATGGCAGGTTACAGGTGATGACGACTGGATCAGAAAATTGCTGCCAAAACTTGAAAAAGCTTTAGATTATATACTGACGAATCCCTGGAGGTGGGACAAAAAATACGGACTGGTTAAGAGGGCATATACGATCGATACCTGGGATTTTGCATACACAGCCGGGAAACATGACTGGCTCCAATTCCAGATCAATGACGATACTTTCTGGGGCTTTATGCACGGTGATAACAGCGGATATTTTGAAGCATTCAATATCATGGCATTGTTTTATACGTATTTCGAAGAAAGGGGTAAAGCGGAAAAATATGAGAAACTGGCAGTTGATATAAAAAAAGCGATGAACGAGATATGCTGGAACGGCAGATTCTATACCCATTTTGTAAAACTTACCCCGGTTACTATT
>JANQEH010000124.1 GCA_028278455.1 bacterium | reverse complement strand
CACCGATCCAACCAATTCTCTCAGATACGAGTAATATATCTGAAAGCAGAAGCCGGACAGGTCATTGCAGATATCCCTAAAGGGAAAAATACTAAGATTTAGTAAATATGTTGAAACTTTTTTTACTAAACATTAGTAATAATGTATAATGTAACAACTTTCGGAGAAAATTATGAGATTTCTATCAAGAGCCGATGAGATCTTGTTACTGGCTGTTTTAAGATTAAAAGACAATGCTTATGGAGTCCCGATTGTAAAAGAGGTAGAAAAAAGGACCGGTAAAAAGATAACTTTCGGCGGACTCTGGGTACAGATGGATGCTCTGTGCAAGAAAGGGTATTTAGCCAAAACTATAGCAGATCCGACTCCAGAAAGAGGAGGAAGGGGAAAGATATACTACAGGCTTACTAATACAGGAGAGAAAGCTCTGGAGAAGATTCGCGAACTTAATTCGTCTTTATGGGAAGATATACCATCATCAATCAAGAATGCGGCTTCTGATCAATGAGAAACAACAACAATAGACTTCCGGTATTAGCCCGATGGATATTCTCACATTTTGCATCCTCGATAGAAAAGGCAACTGTTATAGGTGATCTTGATGAGTACTTTGTTGAGTTGGCTAAAGATAAAGGTTATTTTGCAGCATCGATTTGGTATTGGATGCAAGTGTCAAAATCGCTTCCTCTTATACTGAAACATTCTATCTACAGGAGCTTTATAATGTTCTGGAACTACCTTAAGATTAGTATGAGAAACCTACAACGGAGTAAAGGTTTTTCTGTTATCAATATTTTGGGATTGAGTATAGGAATAGCATGCTGCATAATGATCCTGCTTTATGTCAGATTTGAAACAGGATATGACACTCACCACGAAGATTACGAAAGAATCTACCGGGTAGCATTGTGCGCTAAAAGCGAGGCTGCTGAGCAGTATTATGCTGCGATCCCAAATAAATATGGTCCGATCTTCAAAGACATCTATCCTGAACTTGAAAATGTGGTCAGGTTTGGGAGGCTTAGCCCAATGATGGCTGTGAGGTACAACGAGAGACTGTTCTATGAGACTGATGTTAAGATCATGGACCAATCAGGTCTTGAAATATTCAATATACCGTTTGTCAGAGGAGATCCAATAACTGCGTTGGAACGCCCTTTCACCGCAGTGATAACAGAGGATATTGCACAGAAGTATTTTAGTAATGATGATCCGGTTGGCAAAGTAATGACCCTCGATACAATGGATTATGAAATAACCGGTGTGGTCAGGGAAAATCCGGTAAATTCACAAATTAAGTATGATTTAATTGTCTCATTCGATTCCAGCGACGATCATCGGAGAGAACATTGGAATTGCACGGTATATATTAAATTGAAAGATGGGGTGAACGCCTTAGATTTTGAGACTAAGATAAGCACGTACCAAAAAGACTATCCCGATAACGAAGATGAAGGAAATACAGAAAACATATTATTCCTCCAGCCTATAAAAGATATACATCTGCATTCGAACTATATCTGGGAGCTTGAACCTCCGGGAAATCCGATGTATGTTTATATATTTATGGTTGTCGGAGTATTCATCATGCTGATAGCAGGTATGAATTATATGAACCTTGCCACGGCAAGATCGATGAACCGCTCCGGAGAGATCGGCTTGAGAAAGGTTGTAGGGGCTAACAGGAGACAGCTGATAGTCCAGTTCATGGGAGAATCTCTGCTTCTAACATTTCTTGCAGCTGTACTTGCCCTGATTATCGTTGGTGTATCGATGCAATTTTTCAATTCTATGAGCGATATGCAATTCAGTCTCTCTGACCTTCAGCAGGGAGATATAATAACCGGTTCAGTTTTGATCATTTTTATCATAGGATTGCTCTCTGGCAGTTATCCCGCAATTTTTCTATCTGCATTTAATCCCGTATCAGTGTTAAAGGGTGGTAAAATCAGGGGATTGAAGGGTACTGCTGTACGCAAGGCCCTTGTTATAGGACAGTTCGCCATCTCAATTACACTGATCATCGGAACTTTGATAATTTTCCGGCAGGTGGATTATATGAAGAATATGAACCTTGGATTCAATAAAGAACAAAGATTAGTTATTTCGTTTCTCGGGAATGCAAGGCTTGGAACGAACCATCAAAATGTTAAAAATGAGTTTTTGCAGCATCCATCGGTATTGGGAGCGGCAGCAGCTTCAAATGTACTGGGAAGATGGCAGATAAGGTGGCGGGTATGGCCTAACGGTCAAAGAGAGACTAAATACAGAACAATGAATTTTCTCATGATAGACCATGATTTCATCAATGAATATGGAATAGAGATCATTGATGGAGTAGGGATCGACAGGGAGACAGGAATCAGCAGGCCGAACGGATATCTATTGAACGAGGCGGCCGTCAATGCTTTCGGGTGGAGTGGAGGCGATGAGGCCCTCGGGAAAAAACTCTGGGACCGTGAAAAAGAGATTATTGGTATAATGAAAGATTTTCATTTTACGGGGGTCCAGAGCGCGATTGAACCATATATTCTTCTTCTTACAAATGATGACCTGAGATACATAACATTAAGGCTGGATACAGGAAATCTGAGGGAATCGATTGCATTTATTGAAGATAAATACAGTGAAATATTCCCCGGACAGCCAATCGATTATTTTTTCCTCGATGAAGATTTTGACAGGCAGTACCGTTCAGAGGAAAGAACGGCAAATATATTCAGTATGTTCACTATCCTCGGCATATTCATAGCATGCCTCGGGCTATTCGGTCTGGCCTCCTTCATGGCTCAGCAGCGAACAAAAGAAATCGGTATCAGGAAGATTCTGGGAGCATCATCAAATATTGTAGTTATGATGCTTATCAGAGAATTTGTTAAGTTAGTAAGTTTCGGAATAGTAATTGCGTGGCCACTGGCATATATCTCGATGAATATTTGGCTTCAGAATTTTGCCTATAGGATCAATCCCGGTTGGACATCATTTATAATTTCTGCATTATTAGCACTTTTCATTGCGGTAATGACGGTAGTATTTCAATCATACAGGGCTGCATCGGCCAATCCAGTTGATTCTTTAAGATATGAGTAACAATGACTGAACGCATCAGAGAAAAAGCGTCGGTTTTATTCGGTTTATTTCAGAAGAAAAAGAATTGAAATATTCAGTTTATCCAAAAGGGGAGTTTTGGATAATAATTGAAAGCTTTGTTAAATTAATAGAATAGAACTTGTTCCTGGAGGTCAAATGTTTAATAAATGCAAAAATCGCAATATTTATTTCATTATATTGACCACTATACTATTAATTAGCTGTAATGATTCTACCGGTCCTGAATCACAGGATTTGCCGGATCCGGTTCTGGACGGCAGGAACGGGGGAATTATCGCCTTTATATCAGACAGGGACGGGGATCAGAATATCTACCTGATGAATGGGAATGGGACTTCTCAAACTCGTCTTACCAACGATTCAGCCGGCGATATGCTTCCAAGGTGGTCACCTGATGGTCAGAGTATTGCGTTTATTTCAAACCGAAGCGGGAGTTATAATCTTTTTTTGATGGACTCAGATGGAGGAAACCAGAGGCAGCTGACCACTGAAGGGGCTTTCTGGCCCTCATGGTCCCCTGATGGGACAAGAATAGCCTTTGTGTCAAGCAGGGATGGGGACTGGGATCTGTATTATATCACTATAGAGTCATTGGAATTAAACAGTATCACTTCCACCTATATCGATGAAGCGCATCCATGTTGGTCCCCGAATGGAAGTGAGATAGCATTCTCATCTGTCACTGACGGTAACCAGGATGTATATATAATGAATCTTGACGGAACCAATGTCAGACGGCTGACAGACCAGCCCGGATCTGATTTTGCGCCATTTTACTCAAAAGACGGAAGTTATATAGGATTTAACTCAACCAGGGATGGAAGATTTGGAATTTACTTTATGAATACCGATGGGAGCAACCAGAGAAAGGTTGTTGATTCAATAAATAATGATGAATTTCCTTCCTGGTCTCCGGATGGTTCAATGATAGCTTTCGAGCTCGAGACTGCACGGAGTGAAGAAATATATAAAGTCAATATAAACGGTACAGGACTGACCAGATTGACAATTAACAGCAGCGAAGATACAGGACCAGACTGGAAACCTGCAAATTAAATCAAGCTGTAAATTTGACTCCCCTGAATCGATTCTATACTAATTTGCTTAATACAGGATTCTGTCATGATGCTCAGTGGTATGTATTAAATTAAAAAAATCTTTGCCTTCCTTTAAATAATATATATCTTTCCTAAAATATTTCCTGAATTTTTGAAAAATAATTCAACCTTTTTTTAAAAATATTGTGTTACCTGATAGACCAGGGACATTAGAGCAATTTATGGGAGAACTGCTTGAAAAGCGATAAAGAAATAATGCTTAAGATCAAAAACGGGGATCTTGAAAAATTAAGAATCATTTACGACAGGTATAAAGTGAAACTCTATAACTACTATTACAGAATGACTTTCAATGCGCAACTGAGCGAGGATCTTGTCCAGGACCTGTTCGTAAAGCTTATCAAGTATTCCCATACCTACAGAGGCGAAGGAATATTTACAACCTGGATGTTCCAGATAGCACATAATATTTACCGTGACCATATCAGGAAGAGCAAACCTGTTCAGGATGTTGATGACATGAAGGATAGGCTGCCGGTTGATGACAATGTTGAAGAAAACCTTGAGACTGGTGAAGATATCAGAATCCTCAGGGAGGCATTCAAAAGGCTGCCCGAGAAAGACAGAGAAATACTGACGATGAGCAGGTATCAGAACATGAAATATGAAGAGATCGCGGATGTTATGGAATGTGCCGTGGGTACTATCAAGTCGCGCGTTCACTATGCACTCAAGAATCTTAGGACAGAATATTTTCAATTAACTAACGAGGCATTGCTATGAAATGCGAGGATATGGAAAAACTGTTTCCGGATTTCTTTAAGGGCGATCTCGAACCTGAGATCAAAGAAAAAATGAAGAAACACCTTAATGAATGTTCAGAATGCAGGCTTGAAGCGAAATCATTGAACCTGCTTTGGGAAAAACTCGAAGAAATGCCCGAAGAAATGCCCGGTGTAAGGATGGATGAGAGATTTGACATGATGATGGAAGCTTATGCATCCGGAGTTAAGACAGGCCGTTCACAGGTGAGTCTTTATCACAAGTTCAATGAAATAATATCGAATATTCTCCCTAAAACCCCTGCGCTGCAATTTGCGTTGATCGCTGTTATTTTCTTCTCAGGGATATTTATCGGAGACAGGGGTATGGATGACGGCAATACAATCCGGAGTGATGAACTAGCCCGTATGAGAGCCGATATTCAGAATACAAATCAACTGGTAATGCTCTCTCTAATGAACCAGGCAACGACCAGTGAAAGAATCAAGAATATAATGAAGTTCGAGAGTTACGAAAAACTGAATGAAGAAGCGATTAATACACTGATCACGGTACTAAATAATGATCCTGATACAAGTGTCAGGCTGGAAACAATTGAAATATTGAACAAATTCATCGACAATCAATATGTTAAGGATAACCTTTTAATAGCTCTGCAGTCCCAGGAAAATCCATACGTCCAGATCGCTCTCATCGATATGTTTGTAATGGAGAATGAGAAAAAAGCAGCCGATATCTTCAAAGCTATGCTGTTTAAGAACAACCTGAATGTCCAGGTCAAACAGAAGCTTGAAGAGGGTATTGCAAATATCAGTTAGGATTTAGTATAAGGAGCAATAAAATGAACAAAATTAATATGATAGCATTCATTTCAATTTTTACTATCCTGATATTCTCCGCTGCAGGAGCGCAGGAAAATCCATCAGAGACTTTTTCAATCGATCTCTCAGATCCGGGCAGTCCGGCTACTGTTGATATAAAATGGCAGGTAGAAGGTGATGTGACTGTTATCGGATATGACGGTAATACGGTTGAGATCGAGATCACAGACAGGCAGGGATCCGGTTACCGCAACAGCCGTTCATGGAAACGCAGAACGGACAGTGCTGGATTAAAAAGGATCGCTGTAGGCGGGAATAAGTTACTGATGCAGGAGAACAGGAATCTTGTCTATATTAAATACAGGTATGGAAGTGTCTATGCCGATGCGGTTATAAAGGTTCCGAAAAGCTCAAACTTGTATGTTCATACGATCGAAGATGGTAATATTTATATAGAAAACGTCGATGGTGATATTGATGTGAAATGCAATGACGGTGAAGTAATTGAACTCAAAGATGTATCCGGATCGATAATAGCCAATGCACTCGATGGGGATATTTTCGCAACATTCAAGGGAATGACATCCGATAAACCGATGATGTTCAAGTCTCTTGACGGAGTGATCGACCTGACATTCCCCCAGGAACTGAAAGCAACTTTGAATATAACAGCCATTGAAGGCGGATTATACACCGATTTTGATATAGATCTGACCTCGGAATGGGTAAAAGATGAACATAGAAGCGGATACCTGATGAGCAGGGTTAGCAAAGGAACGATAGGCGGTGGAGGTACGGAAATCACATTGTATGCCCTCGATGATGATATAATTATAAGGAAAAAGAAATAACAGGAAATCATAAAAGGAGTTTTATCATGAATAGAATAAATACAGTAAAAATCTTGTTTACCTGTTTAGCGGTATTATTAGGGACTGAAAATATATTTGCCCAGAATCCGGAAAATGAAAAGATCGAACTGCCGCTGTCGAGCCCGGACAGGCCAGCTTATGTCAATGTTACATGGCAGGTAGACGGTGATGTCCAGGTGATTGGCTATGACGGTACCACAGTTGAGGTGCAGATAGTTGATCAGATTGAAAGATCTGGCTCAGTTACACGTATAGACAGAGACCGTAATAGAGCATGGCAAAACCAGAGACAATCCAAACGCGGAAGATCGGGTTTAAGAAAATTAAACGTTTCCGGCAGCAATTTGAAGGTATATGAGAGAAATAACCGTGTAACAATAAGCAACGGGCACGGTGGAGGAGAATCAAATGTTGTTATACGTGTGCCGAGGAACACCAGCCTGAGCATTAGCAGTTACCAGGATGTGAATATGTATGTTGAAGGTATAACCGGAGAGATCGAAGCCAAAAATACTAATGGTGATCTTATCGAATTGATGAATGTTTCCGGAACAGTGCATGCGAATTGCCTTAACGGAGACATTACTGCCGTTATGGATGCTGTTGATAGCGATAACCCTATGTCTTTCAGGGCCCTGAACGGCGATATCGATGTTACATTCCCTGCTGATATGAAGGCTACTTTCACACTTGAAAGCAGGCAGGGAGAAGTTTTTACAGATTTCGATAACCTTGATATTCAGACAGAGTGGGAAAAAGAAGAATCAAGAAGCGGATACCACTATTCAAAAAAGTCCAAAGGTGTTTTGAACGGTGGAGGTACGGAGATCACATTCTATACAATGAATGGTGATATTATTATCCGTAAAAAGTAAAACATCTCCCTCTAAGACAAATAATGAATTCGAGCCGGTTTATTTCAACCGGCTCATTTCGTTTTAATCCTTTCCAAATTCAACTTTTTTTACTAAATTCCGTATTTCTTTAAGGGACATGCAACAAGGTTTTACACGATCATGATGTAAATTTCCTACATTATTCTTTAGGAAGCCAGGTACTTAAGCAAAGAGAGAGCTGGCATGTGAATTGCATAATGGGATCAATAATAATAACTATAATCAAACAAAATGGGTAAAACATGAAGAAAAGAGATACAACACATTCGACGGTATCAATTTCAATTATTGTACTGCTGGTTATAATTTCTTTAACGGCGGTTCCTGCGTCTGCCCAAAAGATGCAGGGTTCTCTGCATCTGAATATTGCAAGTATGCAGGGTGACTTCAAGAAGAACGTTGATAACATTGGCTGGGGAGGTTCGGCAAGTTTCGGATACAGGTTAGCCGACAGCCCGGTGATCCTGGGAGGATCCTTTGGATTTATTAATTATGGCCATGAAACCCGTAGAGAACCTTTCAGCACTACTATACCTGATGTAACAGTAGAGGTGAAAAACAGTAATAATATAGTCCTTTTTGACGTTTCTCTTGCTCTTGAACCAAATACTGGTGCCGTCAGGCCTTATGTAGGATTTCAGATGGGATTCAGCTACCTCTATACAAGCACAAAGATCGAAGAAGTTTCGGGATTTGAAGAGATCGCTTCAGATACGAATTTTGATGATTTTGCGTTCAATGCTGGAGCTTTCGGCGGTTTTAAATTCCGTGTCTGGGAAAACGATGAAGGCTATGCTGACGGCGAACATGGAATTATGGGTTTCTTCATAGATCTCAGACTGGATTACCTGTATGGCTCGAAAGCAGAATACCTAAAGGAAGGTTACATAATAAGGGGCAGTGGTTCGACTCCTGTGGTCTATGACGTTAACAGTTCAAATACCAGTATGCTGCTGTATAAAATTGGTATTGGCGTCGAGTTTTAAGTAAATTTTGACGAAATATTATAATATCCATTCACGGAAATGCCGTGAATGGATATTTTTATTGATTTTATACAGTAAATTCTTTAAAATACTTCCTCTTTTAATTAGCTGATTATCCTCAAAATTCCACTTATTATATGACAAAGGATTATAAAACTTTTTCTGTCCGTAGATCATTAATTCTCAGATGGAGTATATGATGGCGGAAACACTTATAGAAATGTTTTTCAGTACTGCCGAAAAGTATTCAAATAAAACGGCGCTGAGATACCGGGATGGGGCAGGATTCAAAGATATCTCATTCAGTGAATACTCTGAGAATGTAAGGATTATTGCGAGCGGCCTTGCAACTCTTGGTGTTGAGAAAAGTGACAAAGTTGCATTAATCAGCGAAAACAGGCCTGAATGGTCATATATCGACCTTGGGGCTATGGCACTCGGAAGTATTACAGTACCTATATATCCAACCTTGACATATAAATGTATTGAGACAATTTTGAATGATTGCCAGGCTAAAATAATTGCAGTATCACAGCCGGAGCATTTGGAGATAATCCGAAAGATTTTCAATAACCTGAAATATTTAAAGACAATTATAACTTTTTTTGAAGGCGGCAATGGATTAAAGGTACTTTACGATCTTGAAGAAGTGATGAACAGGGGCAGAGAAGCGATGGAAGAGAATGAAAGAAAGATCGACAATGCTATTGAACAACAACAGGCAGAGGACCTTGTTACAATAATATATACTTCAGGCACCACAGGAGATCCCAAAGGGGCCATGTTGACAAACAATAATATACTGTCTAATATCAGGAATGGATTGGATGTTGTTCATGTCAGCGATAGCGATGAAATGTTGTCTTGGCTGCCAATGAGTCATGTCTTTGAGAGGGTAGTAGGATATTATCTTGCGCTATATAAAGGTCTTACTGTGTCATATGCTGAAAGCCCTAAAACTATTGCGGAAGATATCAGGGAAGTGAAACCAACGATTGTAATATGCGTACCACGACTATTCGAAAAGATATATTATGCTGTTCATGAAAATGTCGCCAAGGGAGGTTTTCACAAGAAATTGATCTTCAGATGGTGTAATAATACCGGAAGGAAGTATTATTATCAAGAGAGAACTTCCAGATATCTTGAGTTTAAACGAAGGCTTGCCGATAAGCTGGTTTTTTCGAAGTTAAAGAAGCGAACCGGGGGAAGGGTGAGGATGTTCGTTTCCGGGGGCGCTCCTCTAGATCCTAAGATTAACCAGTTCTTTAATTATGCGGGTTTAACCTTGATAGAAGGTTACGGCCTGACAGAGACATCTCCGATATTGTCGCTCAATCCTACAACGGAGATTAAATTCGGTACCGTTGGGAAACCTCTGCCGGAAACGGAAATAAAAATAGCTGAGGATGGAGAGATCCTTGCAAAGGGTCCTCAAATAATGAAGGGATATTATAACAAACCGGAAGATACAGCCCGGGTAATCGATGAGGATGGCTGGTTCCACACGGGAGATATCGGCGAACTGGATGAAGATAATTATCTTAAAATCACGGATAGAAAAAAGAATATTATCGTTACATCTGGCGGAAAGAACATTGCACCGCAGTATGTCGAGAATTTATTATTGTCAAGCCGGTATATTGAACAGATAATGATGGTTGGAGACAACAGGCCGTTTCCGTCTGCTCTTGTAGTACCGGCCTTCGATAATCTCGAGTATTATTTCAGAATGAACGGTATGATTTTTAAATCCGTAAATGAAATGGTAAATGATCAGGGAGCATATGAGCTGATCGAGAGTGAGGTTGAACGGCTATCTGAAGAACTACCCAACTTTATGAAAGTAAAGAAAGTATTTTTGATTGACAGGGAATTTGACCAGGAAAACGATGAGATAACACCTACATTAAAAATAAAAAGAAGTATTGTAGAAAAAAAATATTCTAAAGAGATAGAAAGTATTTATTCTATCGATGAAGATAATAGCTGCTGCAGCTGAAGACTTATAAATATCAATTAATCCATAAAAGTAGAAGACAATGCCGGAATACAGAACACCGCCCAAAGTAAAACTAATCATAGCTGTTACTTTTCAAAATGAGCAACAACTGAAAGATGTAATAGAATACCTTACAGGTGAATTTGGAGGGATCGACAGAAAGACAGATATATTCACTTTCGATCACACAGATTATTATGAAGAAGAGATGGGTAATGGATTGTTCAAGGTATTCCTGAGTTTTGCTGAACTTGTCGATAGGGGCAGACTTGCTGAATTCAAAATAATCTCAAACAGATATGAAGAAGAAACAGCCTTGGAAGGTAAAAGAACTGTCAATATCGATCCCGGTTACATTGGAGAGGCAAATTTAATTCTGGCTTCAACAAAGAACTTCAATCACAGAGTCTATCTTGGTAATGGAATTTATGGCGACTGCAATATGGTTTTTGAGGAAGGAGAATTCAGGGCGCTGCCATGGACCTATGCCGATTATAAGGAAGAAAAACACAGGGGCTTTTTCAAGGAAGCAAGGGAGATATATTACAGCCAGTTAAGATCCGTAAAGGGAGATGGTGAAGCGGGAGGAGTAACTTATCGCGATGCAGGTGTGGATATTGATGAAGGTGACAGGGCGATCGTGCGGATAAAGAAAATGGTTAAAGAAACTTTCGGTCCAAATGTTTTGACTGAGCTCGGAAAATTCGGAGGTTTTTATTCACTTGAGAACACCGGATTCAAAGAACCTGTAATCGTATCAAGCGTAGATGGTGTGGGCACGAAGCTTAAAGTAGCTTTTATGTCGGGTGTTCATAATACAGTTGGTCAAGACCTTGTTAATCATTGTGTCAATGATATTCTGTGCTGTGGTGCGAGACCTCTCTTCTTCCTGGATTATCTTGCCTTTGGAAAACTGGTGAGCGATGTATTTGAGGATATCGTTACCGGATTTGCGAAAGCCTGTAAAGAAGTCGGCGCTGCTCTTATTGGGGGAGAAACTGCAGAAATGCCGGGGATATACAGTGAGGGAGAATACGATATTTCGGGTACAATAGTGGGGCTGGCGGAAAAAAGCAGGATTCTTGACGGATCAAAGATCAGAAAAGGCGATGTGATACTTGGCCTTCCATCAACAGGACTTCACACTAACGGATATTCTCTTGCAAGAAAGATATTGTTTGATGTCGGCGGGTATAGCACTGATTCAATAC
This sequence comes from bacterium, assembly GCA_028278455.1. GTDB lineage: Bacteria > SM23-31 > SM23-31 > SM23-31 > SM23-31 > JANQEH01. The sequence goes on along the minus strand of JANQEH010000124.1, from coordinate 1,370 downwards.
TGCCGGAACTTGAAAAGACAGTTGGTGAAGAGCTTCTCCAGATACATAAATGCTATTTTACTGAAATATATCCTCTGATTGAAGCTGAGAAAATCAGCGGTCTTGCTCATATAACCGGTGGAGGATTGACCGGGAATATATCGCGACTGCTGTCTGAAGAGCTCGAAGCAGTCATTGAATGGGACAGCTGGGACTGGCTGCCAATATTCAAAGTTATGCAGGATATTGGTAAGGTTACCGACGAAGAAATGAGGCATGTGTTTAACCTTGGTATAGGTATAGCGATAATTACAGATGTGCAGAACGCAGAAATAATAAAAACCGGATTCGAAGATACAGGACAGGATGTATTACAAATAGGTTATATAGAATAATGACAGAAAGACCAATAGATGTATCAGAATATGAAGGTGAATTCCTCGATATCGCAGGCGAACTGGTTAACCGCGCTGGTAAGAATGGTGCTGATCAGGCTGATGTATTTGTTCAGTGGGGAACCGATTCGGAGGTCCAGGTGCGTCTCAGGGATATTGAGGCGATAAAACAATCCAGTTCAAAAGGATTAGGTTTGAGGGTGTTCAAAGGTAACAAACTGGGTTTTGCTTCTTCTACCGACCTGTCTAAGAATTCTCTTGAACTCCTTTTAGGCAGAGCATTCCAATTGTCCGATGTCTCAGGTGAAGATAATTGTCTCGGACTCCATGATAAGCAGAGTGTTCAACAGGGTGATCTGGCAATTCTCGATGATACATGTCTTAAAACCGATATCAATGACAAAATCTCGTTTGCTATGGAAATGGAGAATGCAGCCCTTGATTATGATACAAGGATCAGGAATTCAGAGGGCTCTGTTTACAGGGATTCTGTCTCAGGTACAATCCTAATTAATTCTCTCGGTTTTTCCAATATATACTACAGGTCGATGTATTCTATGGTCTGCCAGCCGGTAGCACAGGTTTCGGATGAAAAGAGAGTTAATTACTGGTATTCCTCAGCCACTCATTTTAGTGGTCTTGAAGCACCCAGGGAGATAGGTGAAACAGCGGCATCCAGAGCTGTCAGGATGCTGGGAGCGGAAAAGATAAAGACCACCAGGATACCTGTCGTATTAGATCCGTTGACAGCCTCAGGTTTCATAGGAACAATCATGAAATGTGTAAACGGGGAATTGAAATATAAAAGCCAGACATGTTACTGTAACAGTTTGGATGAATGTATAGCAGGTGATGATATAACAATATTGGACGATGGGATTTTGGAAAAAGGTCTGGGAACTTCCCCTGTTGACGGAGAAGGTGTCCGGTCAAGACGGAAGACGATAGTGGAAAAAGGAGTCCTGAAGTCATTTTTATACGATACTTATTCATCGA
>JANQEH010000016.1 GCA_028278455.1 bacterium | reverse complement strand
GATTAATGATGTAGCGAACAGGTGAGAATTCACTCATGTATTTAAAGGTGAAAAATGCTCATGAAAAAATCTTCAATCAGCCCGGGTGATGATCTTATTTATTGATAATTTCGCTAAAAACCTGTGAGAGCTCGTGCATTTTATAAGGTTTCTGCAGGAACTTTTCAGCACCTTTTGCCATGAGTTCTGTTGCACCGCCTTCCTGGCTGTATCCGGAAGAGATTACGACATTTACAGATGGATTGATCTTCTTGAGTTCGAAAAATGTTTCTCTACCCGCCATAACCGGCATTACCATATCGAGGAGCACAACATCAATCTCTTTTTCATGATTATTGTATATTTCGAGGGCTTCTTTGCCGTTTTCTGCGACAAAAACATCGTATCCCAGGTTTTGAAGCATCATTGAGGTCATCTTGCGAACAAATTCTTCATCATCGACCAGGAGTATTTTACCGGCACCTGCATGCAGTTCTTTTTCCAAATTACTTTCAATTGCGGCAACTTTTGAAGCAGGGAAATAGACTTTGAATGTTGTACCGAATTCCGGTTCACTGTATACGGTTATATGGCCGTTATGGTTTTTAACAATTCCATATACGGTAGCGAGTCCAAGTCCGGTACCCTGGCCTTCGCTTTTTGTCGTAAAGAACGGGTCGAAAATGCTGTCAATTATATTTTTTGAAATTCCGACACCTGTATCGGTAATGCAAATGAGTATATAATCACCCGGAATTAACTCGGGGTAGCGGCTTGCAAAGGCTTTATCAATGATAGTGTTTTCTGTAGTAATTTTGAGACTTCCACCCCTTGGCATAGCGTCTTTTGCATTAAAAATAAGATTAGTCAGAACCTGCTCGATCTGTGCTTTGTCAGCTTCAATAGAATAGAGCTTTTCGTCAAGTTCATAATAGAGATTTATATTTTTATCAAATATTTTTTCAGATACCCTGATTGTTTCTCTTATGGCGCTGTTCATGTTTAACGGAACCGGATTATACTTGCCTTTGCGTGCGAATCCAAGCAGTTGTCTGGTGAGGTTTGCAGCTCTTTCGGTACTTTTGAGTATGACGCTTGCCGCTTCAGCTTCAGTTGAGTTTTCGTGTCCAAACTTGAGTTGCAGCATTTCAGCATAACCCATAATTCCAGTAAGGATATTGTTAAAGTCGTGTGCCACACCACCTGCAAGCCTGCCGATCGATTCCATCTTCTGAGACTGGTAAAGCTGTTCCTGCAGCGATTCGTATTCCTGCTCTGTTATAATTCTTTCGAGTTCAGATTCACCTCGGGCCGCAAAGATTTCAAGTATCTGGATTTTCCTGTTTTTGTTTGTCAGCGGTTTGGTATCGAGAACGGCAAGATGTCCCATTACATCACCCTGGCTGTTCGTGAGCGGAATACCTATGTAGCTTACTGCACCAAGGTGAATAATATCTTCGTATTCAGGAAAGCGCTTCTGAATGTTGTTTTCATAATATTTGAGGTTCCCATTTGCGACTTCTTCACATGGTGTACCCTTAAGATCATATTCGAAGTTTTCTCCGAAATCGGTATCGTTCCAAAAGACAAATGTCCTGCATTTTATTTGTGGATTTTTGATTAATTTAACTGCAAGCGCATATTTCATATCGAGCGCGGATGCAATGTTTTTTGTAAGCTCCTGAAAGAACAGACTGCCGGTCTTTGCGGATGTGCCTTCAACTATATTCCGCAATATCTTTTCATTGTGTTTTAGCTCAAAGTTCGCCTCCTGCAGGTCTGTTGTGCGTTTGTTAACCTGCCACCTGAGAATGCCGGATAACACAAACGCGACGATAGTCAATCCTGTACCAATATAAAGTGACCACCTCATCCAAGCAGGGATTATGACACTTTTATTGCCGGGTAATCCCATGTACTTATCGACTGCAAGGTAATAAACCGACTCAGGATTGCTTTTCAGCTCTCTCAGGTGCTTATCAAATGCGTCAGCTAGGTACTGTGCATCAGGATGTTTTTTGTTAATTCCGAATCTAACCTGGAGTGGAGAGAAGACTATTCCCGTTCTTTTCAGGTCGAAATCGGAGAGCATAATATTCATTCCAAGCCTCGTCAGGACACCAGCTTCAGCAATGTTCTCCTGGACAGCATTCAATATTTCATAGTTATTATCGTAGAATTGAAAAGAGCAGTTGAGTTCAAAGAATTTGTCCTGCTGTAGTATTCCCTGTGGCCCATCAGTGTTGATGCCCCTGTTCAGAGTTGCAACCTTTTTGTTTTTAAGATCAGTTATTGATCTGATATTTGAATCTTCAGAAACTATAATTTCTCCCCAGCTGTTGTATATGTTTTCTTTATTAAAGAGTACCAACTCAGCACGTTCTTTTGTATAAGCCATATTCATGAGAATATCGAGATCGCCTGTAATTACTTCTGCAAGCATTTCGTCCCACGGCTCAGCAAAATATTCGAGTTCCCAACCTTCCTTTTCTGCAATATAGTGGATGATTTCGCTATATGGACTGTAAATAATACCTTCAACCTTCTCCTTGACAGGAGGAGGATTCTCAGAATAACCTACCCTGTACTTTTTCGTCTGAGTCTGACTCAACAGACTGTCGGATTTTATAAAGAAAGAGGATATAGATACAAAAAGAACTATCGAAAGAGAAGCCTCGAGTAAGGTGATATATCTGATACGGAACATTTTATACTCCGTAAAATTAACGGAATCTGATGGGTGAAGTTATACGCAAAGTATTAAAACTATTAACAATCCATGCAGCAAATGATTTTCTGCTTACGTTTCGGGAACATGAATGTGAGTATCAGCAGGATATTAACAGTGAGTTTTGTATCAGCACGAGTTGGGGCTCTTGCAGAATAATCGAAAGTATTCTTCGGACTAATCTTTATATTTTAAATATGAATATTTAATTAATAGTGCAACAAAATAGTTCAAAAATTAGAACATAACTGTAATTGACGCAACTATTTTCCGGATTTTTTTGCCGGTCAATAATTGCAGGTAATTAAATTGTATTGCTTTTACCGGGGAACTTGTTTTATAGTTACATGTATAAAAGAAAATGTGAAATCCAAACAGAAAGATTCACTGTGAAATTCATACTTCGTATAATTAGTTTCTGCATGATCCTTCTCCTATCTTTTACGTACTCCTGTTCGGTTTCATCTGCTGCGGCTTCAGGAGGTACCGGATACAATTCCGGGAGCCTGGAACATGAACCGGTAATTCTGCCGCCTCAGGGGCAGGAAAATCCGTTAAAAGACCTTCAGGGAGTTGGACTTCTTATTGAAATTCCCGAAGATCTTGAGCGTGCTGGCATAGATGCGAATGCAATTCGCAGGGATGTCGAATTTGACCTCAGAATGAGCGGACTACGTATTTTAACCGAAGAGCAACTTCAACTGACTGAAGGGCAGCCGCTGTTTTCAGTCAACATCCTGAATGTAACGCTGGGAAATTATGAGCAATTCATTGTGAATGTCGAGGTGGGACTTTATGAACAGGCAATTCTGCTCAGGCGAGATATGATGCAGCGGCGTTCAGGTATTGTAGATGGGCTGACATGGTTTACCCAGGATATTGACTTTTATGACCAGTTCCGTCTGTATACAGATCTGCGGCAGCGTGTTAAAGAGCTTGTCGGGCTTTTTGTAGCAGAATATAAAGCCGCCAGACGATAAATTTCGATTCATACCTGTATACCGTGCAAACGACGGTATTCTCACCAATATTCCCTACATACATGTGACCAATTCTTCCTGTTTTGTCAATTAGGGTGATTATAACAATCCGTGTATATCTGTCTATAATGGTATTTGCATCCGGATTTAAGACCTGTATTGCAAAAAAGGAGCAGATATGAAATTCCGCCCGTTTCCAATCTTAATTGTCATACTTGTTCTCAATCTTATCGTTGCTTGCAGTCATTCAACGGATCCGAAAATTCATGTAGATAAACCTGTTGAGACCGGTGACGGATGGGAAACAGCACTGCCGCAGGAAGTGGGAGTGGATTCTGAGATTCTCGAACAATTAGTCGCTCGGATCGATTCTACAGATAATCATATGATACACAGTTTTCTTGTCGTGCGGAATAACCGGCTTATATTTGAACATTATTGGTCGGGATTCGATGTCCCATTGAGCGGTGATCTGAATCTTGTAGAGAAGGACTTTGATATGAATATGCTGCATTACCAGGCCTCTGTTTCCAAGAGTGTCACTTCAGTTTTGTTCGGAGTTGCAACCGATATGCAGTATATCGGCAGTGTTGACGATTCTGTGTTTGCCTATTTCCCGGAATACACTGACCTGAAGAATGATGCTAATTCAAAGGTCCTACTGAAAAATCTGCTGGGGATGTGTTCCGGTTTTGACTGGAATGAATTTGAATACGGTTTCGATGATCAGCGTGATTCGCACAACCGGATGTTTGCGTCAAATGATGTTGTGCAATACCTCTTCAGCAGACCAATGGTGAATGAACCCGGTGAGGTTTTTCTATATAACAGCGGTGATACGAATATTCTCGGAGAAATCGTAAGACGGTCAACTGAAAGTGATTATCTTACAGATTTTGCTGAAGAATATCTGTTTGAACCTCTTGGAATTGAATCATATAACTGGAACCGGTTTCCACTGGATGAACATGTGACATTTGCATCCGGCGGCCTGTTCCTCAGACCGCGTGACATGGCAAAGATTGGTCAGTTATACCTGGATGAAGGAGTCTGGAACGGCCAGAAGGTACTTTCAGCAAAATGGGTGCGGGACTCATTCGCCATGACAATACCGTTTGTAGAAAATTACCGAACTCTTTACGGGTACGGATATCAGTGGTGGCTGGGTACATTTCCCGATGGAACAGACTATTTCCGTGCAGACGGTTGGGGTGGGCAGTATATCTATGTATTACCTGAACATTATATGGTAGTAGTCCATACAGCAGGCGGTTTCTATGAATCCCGGCCTCTGGCATCAACA
>JANQEH010000081.1 GCA_028278455.1 bacterium | reverse complement strand
TGACTCTGTAATTTCGGAACCTCTTACTGTTATTTCCTATGTCCTGAATATCGATCTAGTGAGCCTGTTTTATATGGAGGAGGAGATCAAAAAAATGGTCAGAATTTCTCAAAGTAAAACCAGTTCCAATAAGGGGATCAAGACTGAATCGGAACATCTATTTTCTGATTTACCGGATATGGTATACAAAAATTTATCAAAAAGTGAAATTGTACTGATCAGCGATCCGGAAAAACTTCAGGGTGGTAAAAGTGAATACCTGAAAGAAAGAAATGTGGGGGCTGCAGCCCTGATGCCCCTCAACATTGACAGAAATGAGATGGGAACGTTTGTTCTGATACAGAAAAGACCGCAGAATTGGGACAATGACGTTGTCAGTCTGCTTTCAGTCATATCTGATATTGTTGCCAGCGCATGGAAAAGACACAGACATTTCCTGGCACAGATTGAAGCGGAGAAAAAACATGCCGAGGCATTAAGTACCGCAGAAGAATCTCTTCGTCTTGCGTCTATTGGAACTCTTGCCGCCGGGATTACTCATGAGATTAACCAACCGCTGAATGCATTGTCAATGGCAGTGAATGGAATGCTGTACTGGAAAGAGAGAAAGATATCGATTTCGAATGAAGATATATATAGTAAGCTTGAATTCATTTCAAATCAGGCAGGCAGGATTGATAATATAATTCAGCAGATGCGTATGCTTGCTAAGCAGGATGATGCTGAAGATTATAGACCAGTAGAAATGAATGAAGTGGTCGAAAGCGCATTGTCTTTGCTTACCCAGCGATTGACGTCTCATAAGATTACCGTACACACAGAAAAAAGTAAAGAGAGATGTATTGTCAGGGGTAGTTTATCAAAACTTGAACAGGTAATTATCAATCTTGTATTAAGCTCGATGTCGATATTTGATTCACAGGAAAACGAATCGAAACGCATTGATATTCGTGTTACTTCGGAGAACAGTTCAGTAATTGTAGAGATGCGAGATAATGGACCGGGAATCCCGGGAGATTTACTGGACGAACTCTTTAATCCGTTTATAACCACCAGGGAACATCAGAAAGGTGTTGGTTTTGGTCTTGCTATAGCGCACAAAATAGTAAGTGAACATAATGGAAAACTAAATGCTGTTAATTTAAACGGGGGCGGATGTCTTATGACAGTAACACTGCCTCAAAAATCCTGAATCAGGAGATACAATGAGAATTATTGTAGTAGATGACGACCAGGACAGCAGGAAAGCTATATCTGATTTTATTCAGCAGTTGGGGCACCAGGTGTTTGAATGTTCCGGTGGATCGGGCGCACTGGAAATTCTGAAAACCGAACAGATACACCTGGTCCTTTCGGATATTATGATGCCGGGTATGTCAGGTGTTGATCTACTGAAAACGATCAAAGCTGATAAAGATCTGGAAAACACCATTGTTGTCCTGTTTACCGGGTATAGGGATGTTAATTCTGCGATCGAAGCTCTCAGGAACGGCGCTTATGATTATCTCCTGAAACCGGTTAAACCTGAAGAGCTCGATCTGCTTACCACTCGGGTATCCGAATATCTGACGCTCAAAGAGGAAAATCTGAAACTTACAGAGAAATTCGACAAAGAGGTTAATGCTGCAACTGTCAACATCAAAAAGGAACTTGAGGAAGTCAGAAAAGCCTATCTGAAACTTGCTGGAGTATACGAACTCGGAGTATATTCTGATAATATGCAGCAGGTTTTTGCGACTGCGGAAAAGCTGCATAACAGAAAGGATATACCTGTACTGATTGAAGGCGAAACCGGTACCGGAAAAGAAGTTATCGCACGGTTTATTCATTTTGGTCCGGAGGGAATCACAAATCCTTTTGTTGGACTGAATTGCGCGGCTATCAGTGAGAATCTTTTTGAGAGTGAACTGTTCGGATACGAAGCAGGCGCATTTACCGGCGGAAATCCAAAAGGGCAGAAAGGAAAAATCGAGCATGCTGAAAACGGATCGCTTTTTCTGGATGAAATTACCGAACTTACCGGGAATTTTCAGGCCAAGTTACTCAGAGTTATTCAGGAAAGAGAGTATTACCGCGTTGGTGGTATAAAGAAATACGATACGAATGCCAGGTTTATTTGCGCGACAAATGAAAACATTGAGCAACTTGTGAAAAACAATGAATTCAGGCAGGACCTTTATTACAGGTTAAATGTAGGTAGAATAAGGATCCCTCCGCTGAGAGAAAGAAAAGATGAAATTATCCCGTTTGCAGAACTGTTTATGAAGCAGCTTCGTGATGAAAAGAAAAGCAGTTTTAAGTCGATAACAAAGCAGGCGGCAGATAAGCTTGCTGCGTATTCCTGGCCGGGAAACGTACGTGAACTAAAAAACAGTATCGAACGAATTGCCTTTCAGTATGATGATTCGAAGCTGGTGCCGAAGCATATTGATTTTCTTTTCACTGATACTGAAGTGGAAACCAGTACTCCCAGTGATGATCAGGATCTGGATCTTCTCGATACACTGACCAGAAGTGAATCCCTCGACCTTAAAGAATTTAATAAAAAGCTGGTCAATAAAGTACTATTGAAGCATAATAACAACAAATCTGAGACAGCTCGTTTTCTGAATATCTCACGTTATGAGATTTATACATATTTGAAACGTGAAAAGGATAAATAATTACCTAGAGACTGATTTATATAATATTCTGGTTAAAATTCCACATAACTTTGTGGTAAATTCAGCAAAAAATTTCAAAAGGTGCTATGGTTTCAGCACCTTTTTTTATTTTACTGAATTTCATTTGTGCTCAGATACGGTCGAATCCGGGAATCCGGCATCCAAAACTGTCTGCTGGCATACATGTTGCAATTTGCAGTTGTGAACTGATAACAACCAGATCCTAATTATTATACTGAATCAGAAAATCAGGGACTAAAATGAAAATTGCATTAATAGATGATGAGCTTGATACCCTGGCAATTATGAAAGATACTCTCAAACCGACAGGGTATTTATGCCATACGTTCAATAATCCGATTACAGCACTTGAAGAGATTAAAAAATCTAAATATGACATTATCGTTACCGATATAAAAATGCCTGAGTTAAACGGAATAGAAGTGCTGAAAAGCATAAAAAAGGATAACTCTGATTCTTATGTTATTGTAATTACAGGATATTCCGAGGCTATTTCTGCAGTTGAAGCGCTGAAAAACGGAGCCTATGCGTTTTTTCGAAAACCTCTTAGCTTTCAGGAACTCATAGAAGCGTTTGAATCAATAGCTCAGGAAATGGAACAAAACTCTAACTGAGATACTGTTATACCGTTATGTTTAGATACTAGGATTTAAAATACTACTTTTTAATAATTTGCCCCCTGGATATGGTGGAGACGGTTATTAGGTGATACTGTCTCCACCTTCCAATTCTGTACATGAAGTTTTTACGAATATTTGTACAACTGGAATACTGGAAATCTGATTGAAATTTCATATGATTGATTCCAATCTCCCATTTTTGCCGAAAGCCAAAACGTTGGATAACGACAATGTCATTACCTGGACTCTAACTGAAACCGAACTGCTTCGGATGGAATTGAATGCCTTTAAACAATTCTCAAAATTCAAGTTCAGCAGTTTAACCGGTTTGAAAGAAATGTATATAGGCATGGTAAATAGTGTACCCGCCCTGATTAATGCGGATGAAGTAACAGGTGCACGTTTGCAGATTGAAGAATTTGACCTGAATACCGGCGTTCTTAACGGGATTGATAAAACAATTACAAAAGAAATTGATATTCCGGATTTAAGCGGACAGCTATCGGTATCGCTGAAGAACGGTACTACAGAAAACAATCAATTGAGATCACAGATTCAGGAGTATCTGTCTGTCATCGCCTCTGTATTGTCAGAAATAATCAAATCGAAGATCGAAGACCTGTATATGATGAAGGAAGAGGCAAATTACAGGAGCCTCGTAGAAAACCTAAATGAAGGAATACTGCTATTAGACAAATCCGGTAAACCGTTTTTCGTGAACAACCGTTTTAGAGAACTTCTCGGTTGTGAAGATTATGAAATCATCGGGAAACCGCTCAGTCAGTTTGTAAGTGAAGCGGATAGAGTTTCAGTACTGATTGACAATGTTATCAGAAGAAAAGATAAAGTACGAAGCGAAGTTCTTCTGAAATATGGCAAAAACCGCGAAGTTTATGCAAATGCTGTTTTTTGTCCAATTCAGAATGATATCGGCGAAATTACAGGAGTTATTGCGGGATTTGTCGACGTCTCAGAAAAGAAACTTGCTGAAAAAGCTTTGAGAGCAAGTGAGAATAAATTCAGAAACCTGTTTGAAAATGCAAACGACTCAATATTTGTTTCTGATTCAGAGTCGATGCGGTTAATTGACTGTAACGAAAGAGCTGCAAGACGACTGGGTTATACTAAAGATGAACTGCTGCAGTTATCTGTTATGGATATCAACCGGCAGGAGAAATATGAAAATATACAGGAAATCCGCAAAGAAATTCTGAATGACAAATCCGTTATTTTCAGACATACACATATCCGGAAAGATGGTAGTGAATTCCCCGTTGAAATAAGCAGTAGAATTGTTGATTTTGATGGAGAAAAAGCGATCCAGAGTATTGTTCGCGATATTTCTGACAGGGTTCATGCAGAAGAGCAGATCAGAAAGCTCTCACTGGTCGTGGAGCAGAGTTCGTTTACAGTTGTAATTACGGATGTAAATGGATTTGTAGAGTACGTGAATCCCCGGTTTTCGATTCTTACTGGGTACACTTCCAAAGAGATTCTTGGGAAGAAACTGAGTATGCTGAAATCGGGAGAAACACCTGAACTGGTTTATTTTGATCTGTGGAAAACGATAAATTCAGGGAAAATCTGGAAGGGCGAATTTATCAACAGAAAAAAAGATGGTCGTTTATATAACGAGTTTGCGACGATTTCGCCGATAAAAAACTCTGATGGAATGATTACCCACTTTGTCGGTATACTGGAAGACATAACTGAGAAAAAAGCAGCAGAGAACCAATTAAACCGCCTCCGAAGCGGTATAGAACAGGCATTCGATGCTGTCGTCATTACCGATACAGAGGGGACGATACAGTATGTTAATCCTGCGTTTGAGAAAATTTCCGGCTATTCCATTGGTGAAGTTATGGGTAAGAATCCAAGAATTCTTAAGAGCAATCGCAATGCCTCTGGGTTTTACCAGCAAATGTGGTCAACAATCATGAGTGGAAATATCTGGCAGGATGAAATCATCAACCGGAAAAAAGACGGATCACTCTATTATGAAGAGATGACCATAGCTCCGGTCAAAAACAGAGATGATCAGATCACAAATTTTGTGGCGATAAAGCGGGATATCGGAGAAAAGAAGTCCCTTGAACTCAGCCTAAAAAAACTACGTCTCGAGTATGAAGCGTTTATGCGACATGAACTGAAAAACCTGTTGACCCCTATAATGGGGTATTCTGAACTGCTCCTGAAATCGAAAAACAGTCTTAAGGATAAAGACAAAGAACTGTATTCGACCAGAATATTTGAAAGTGTTGAAAGGACAATGTACCTGATCGATAACCTTAAGAAACTTCAGGATTTTGAGACAGGTAAATATAAATTGTACAAGCATCACTTTGATATGAAAGCGGTAGTCAACTCTGTAATTGAGGATGTCACCTTCCTTGCAAAGAAATATGATGCCGAGATCAAACTGAATGACCAGGCAACGAATTCCGTTTTCCAGATGGATTCAAAACTGATGAGCGGCGTTCTCCTCAATCTGATTAAAAATGCTATTGAGCATGTATCCGAATGTGACAGAAAATCTGAAAAAACTATCACGATTCACATGTTCAATAAAAAAGAAAAACTGATAACTACCGTAAACAACAGGGGAAAACCAATTCCCAAGGAAAAACTTACGCTCTTTTTCGAAAAGTTCAATTCAGACAAGAAAAAGAAGCATGGTGGTACCGGGCTTGGAACCACTTACGCCTACCTGGTTACTAAGGCTCATGGGGGAGAAATCAGCGTGAGTTCGGACAAGACCAGCGGCACAACTGTTTCGATTGTTTTCGATTTATAGTGACGTCTGATCTCTATGAGTTGGTATCACTGTCTTTTCGCAGGATAGCAGTGAAACTTCTTTTTAAATCCGGCGATGAGTCCTGCTTTACAAACCCTGCCTTCTCAACTGCAAGACAGACAGAATTATTGAACTCGGTTCGGTTAACATGTCCGGATGGTTCGATAATAAACGCAATACCTCCCGGTTTCAGCGCACTATATATCTCTTTGAGAAGCTTTTCCTGGTTTTCAACTTCATGCACGACATTAAACATACCGGCAAAATCCACCGATCCGTTCAAGTCATCTATCCGCAGGGAATCGAAATCACATATCCTTGCTTCAATTCTACTGTTCATTCCAGCTTTTGCGGCCCGTTTAATCAGCGATTTTATCATTTTTTCCTGAACGTCTACCGCAATAACCTTCCCATTCGTACCGACAAGTTTTGCCATCTCAAGTGTATAAAATCCCATAGCACAACCGGCATCGAGGACTGTCATCCCTTCAGCTACATACGGCTGGAGAGTTTGCTCCGGATTATCGAATAGTTTTCTCAAAGGGCAAGATAATAAATATCCCAGCCACCATGGGCATACATGAGGCGCCATAATATTCTCCGACCATTAAGGGAAATTTAAACAAACTACACGAATTTTTCCGTGTAAACAAATGATTGCCGGCAGCATCGGATTAATGCAAATGCATCACTATCTTTTTGATATTCAACCGGATATAATGTTGAAATATTTACCGCAGATGTCAAAAATTTTACAGTTTGACAGCTACTGAACAGAGTGGTAATTCAGTTTGTTTTTTAATATATAACAATAATTCATAAAAAACAACATCTTACATGTTGGAGAAGAGGGATGAAACTTCGTAAAACTGATCTGGTACGCAGTTTGCACTAGTAATTATGGAAATTGTCAGGAAATATTTAGTTTTGAGTTTCCCATGTATGATAATGAACCGGAAAGCTCCGAATACAATACGGATAGTGTCACGGAGCATATAATAGAAGAACTGCAGATTGACGAATCGCTTTTTTATGCTGAGGAAGGGTACAAGATTGTAGAACAGGAGTATAATCTTGGCCCTTTACCTGCAGAGATTGCTGAACTGGCATTTAAAGTAAACAAAAACTACAATAAGCTGAATATCAGAAACTGGCTTTGCGTTACATTGAAATACTCGGATGATCAGCTGCTGAAAAAATATTATCAAAGGGGATCTCATGGATCTGAAATAGAATTTGAGGCAACATATGAAACCGGAGGAGACAGAATTTTTATCGAATTTTTCGGGACAAATTCGGAATTCAGGGCTGACTTCAGAAAGAGATGGGATTCGATATCTGAGATTGCAAAAATAGAGTAACAATGGAAGTATTCGAGAGAATATAAAGGTAAACAGAAACAGAGATTATTGGTAACGGGGACTATGGGACAGCAAATTCATACGTTTAATATCGAGGAAGGCCTGGTGAAGATGTCCGGGCTTGGGAGTCTGAAAGGCTTTTTAAACTTTTCGACAGGGGATATAAAAAAGTTTTACGGCGCCGTAGAACTCGCGGAAGACCTCCTTGATGACAAAGGGGCGGCGCTTTATACCAAAGGAATGAAAATCACGACAAGTGAAATAAAAACTCTCGAAAAGCTTCAGGAAAAGTACTCTCCAAAATTTCAGTATAAATTTATACTAAAACCGAATCAGAAAGTCATAGCATATTTCAGACAGAATATACTCAGGCTGCTGGACCGGCTTATCGAACACCGTGAGAAATACCGGGTTTACTCTCACTTGTTTGGGCCGTTCAAAAAGCAAATGAAGCAAGCATTCCAGGAAGCCCTGGAAGATGATCTCGTTGCACTGCATGTATATAAAATGAAATTTGCTTCTGATCACGCTTCAACTAAACTGGCGCGGCCGTATTTTCATCATGTTCTCTCTGTTGCATTATTCTCTTACTGCATCGCAAATATCGATGCGTTGAAACAGCAGATACATTTCAGTGATGAGGATGATCGGGATCTCATCCGCGCTGCACTGCTGTATGCAATCGGCGGCCTGAGCCATGTAGATGGATTGATCGGACTTCCTATCGAACATCGCCAGGAGGGATTTAACGAAGAGAATAAGAAAAGCCTTGACCAGATTGCAAGCTGTGAACTGAGCCAGAATGTACAGGACGCGATTATTTTTGCCAATGAATATGTATACGGGTGTTTCGATATAGTTAACATGAAGGAAGTGAGCACCTGGATGGCGAATATAATCATTACTGCTCATATGTATACAGTCAGTGAAACCGGGATTTTTGGTGAAAAAACAAAATTGAAGGAAATTGTCGATCATCAGAACGTTATGGCCATAAACAAAAAACTGAATATGGAAGTAATACAGGCATTCACTCTCGGTTTGAAAATGCTCGACGTCTTTGACTTCTATCAGGAAATTGACGAACTTATGAGAATTTGCGATGAAAACTGCGCCGTCCCGTATCCAATGACCGGCCTCGCGAGTCCCACGCTGTTCCTGTGTAACGCGTTGCGTAAAGGGTGTGAATTTGCAGAGA
>JANQEH010000009.1 GCA_028278455.1 bacterium | reverse complement strand
CGCATTGGCGAATGGTTTTAACTGCCCCATGACATTGAACCTGATTCCCCCCAATATATTCAATGCTACATCTGTTTCTTTGTCATTAGAACCAAGTTTTGTACGGAATATCCCTATACCCGCGCCGAGGTAAAGGTCTCCCAATCCAAGTGAGTACATATCGTAGGCGGCATTGCAGCTGAACAGCCACTTTGAATCAAGGTCGTTTCCATCAGGATCTTCGTCTGCAAAAATGGTTTCGACACTTGTTATGATATGTAATCCCAGTACCGAAAGCAACTCTACGTCTACTTCTCCTCCAATTGATATATCCGTATCCTCAAGATAAAGCCCTGCCCTGGGGCCGATATTTATCGATTGTGCATAAGAATCATTAACAATAAAAAAACACATAACTAATATAGCAGCGGCAATCTTAAATTTCATTATTTCTTTCCTTCTTCCTTTTTATTTGGATCAAGCTCAGCTAACTGTTTCTCCATGTTCTCTATTTTTTTATCAGCCGAACGAAGCCTGTCTATCAAAGTTCTGAACATTGTAACAAACCAACTCGGTATTTTTGACAGATTATTCTCGAAAACATCCCTCGTTATCACCATCAGCTCTGTATCTTCAATCGCCATGGCGCCGACAGATCTCTCTGCACTTCCGAAAAGCGCCATTTCCCCGAAAAAACTGTTCTGTTCCAAAAATGCAAGGGGAACCTTTTCATTGTTCACTTCAGTGAAAAGCCCGATCTTTCCTGATTTTATTATATACATCTCCTCTCCCTTATCACCTTTCTTGAAAAGTACTTGTCTTTTCGGGAGAGCAAGGCTTTGCGGCTGGCTTGAAATTCTTGGAATTGACTGAAGTTTGTCCTTATGAAAAACAAGTTCCTGCTTGTTGTTTGGCCCCCTGTCTATTGTGAATGTGATCGCCCTTTCTTCTCCCTTGATAAAATTAGGGAAAGAGATCAAAAGCTTATCAATGTTTTCGAATTTTATATTTTTTTTCCCCTCTTTGACTCCTACCCTTCCTTCCTCGATAGAGATTGTATACAAATTTCCGATCGCACTGTCTTTCTTCTTGAGGACCTCAAGCGTCTGGTAGTATTTCTTTGCAGAATCTTCTCTGTGAATAATAAATCCATTCCCGCCATCGGATGTCTGTGGTTTTCCGATACCAAGAATGGATCCAATATTGATAGAAATATCTATTAAAGATTTATCGTTAGCGTTAAATGTTTTCATTTAAGAAATACAGTAAATAATTATTCCGAAACCAGAAAAATCTTACCTTCCTCTTACATAATCAACCTTGAAGGCGAATATGATTTTGTTGATACTGTTTCTTCCTTCTGCCCTGGAAAGGGTTTTCTGGATCTGCCCCATCACTCTGACTGTTCCCGACTGACTTCTCTTCTGAGATTTGATCGAATATAAAGATGAGTGATAACTTATATCATCCGAGAGGGTTTCATAAAAGGGTACAACACCTTCCTGCGCCTCTCCGAGTAGAGCATAAGTCCTGCCCAGAACCAGTAGGTATTGTCCTTCAACCTCCCGTATAGGAGCAGTAATAAGGATGTTCTGCGCATTACCTCTATCGAGTTCTCCATATTGAGCCCAGTCTACATCTCCGCCTTCGTTAAAACCGTCGAATTCAAACATTCTTGCGTTTACAAAGTTATAATCCGAAGTAGGATCGGATTCAAATGATACTAACCTGTTACCTTTTGAATAAACCGTGTTACCCTCGGCATCCTGGATCTGCTCCGGAGCGATCTTTGTTGTATATTCCGCTTTTTCCGGCATCCAGAATGTATAGGTAGAATCGAATTCAACATCTTCTTCAGCCAGTTTGAATAGATTGAGCTTCTTATCCACACTATAGGAAATATACAGACCTTTTTGGGCAACCATAAAATCTTCCGGATCCATTGGAACAACTTTATACTTAGGCATGAACGCTTCTAGCCCGAGATATACACAGACTGCGAGAAAGCCTACGGTACCGAAGAAACCCTTAACAGCTCCCATTACAGTACTGTTTTTTGCGAGATTATTGTCTTTGCCCTTTTGATCTTCGGTATAATCATACCGTTTTTTATTTACTACGTCCATATCAAGTTCTTCGGGAATATCCGGAATTCCAAGCTTTATCTCTGGCTTTTTGTTCTCAGCACCTGCATTGACAAGTCTCTGCATAACAGCGTCAAAGTCAAAACCTTCACCATATAATTTGTATTCAGTATAAACCGGACCGGACGTTACTTCGACTGTCATCTGGTCTTTCTTATACTCATTCAATCCTTCATACAATTCCCGTGCTTTTAATTCATCGACATCGCAGTCAAATATGTATGGAAGAAGCATTTCAGGATCGGGAAGTTTTCTCAATTTTTCTGATTTCGAAGCACCGATCAGATAATCATGAGTCCACCTTACCGGGGTTGTACTTTTTTCCTCATTCTGACTTCCCCAGACTATTATACTCGATAAATTTTTTTTCTCGGACATTTTCAATTTCCCATTAGCTTTATGAGTTAACTCTTAAAAATTTAATTTTCATTCAAGATATACAAAAAATAAAATATAAAGCTTTATTAGATGTATATCAAGTCATTTTTTAGCTTATTGAAGGGTTTAACAGGCGCCGAGAATTTTCCTTAATAAATAGATTATAAAATCGAAAATATCGGGTTGCGAATATTTTTTATAGGCATTATGAAGCACTTCTGCAGAGGCTTTATCCTCAACAAGAAGACGTTTGATTTTCCTGGATAGTTCAACTTTGTGGCAGGCGTTAATATGACGTTTGAAAGTAGTGCTTAGATCTACGAGAAGATCAACACCGGCTGTACCTCCATTAAGTCCGAATTCAAATGTCTGGGCAAAAAAACTGCGTGGTAGTTTCTTTAGACCGAAGAGATCATCTATTACGATCGCCATAGCGATATTATCCGGTTTCGGATCTTCTCCCTGTGTCAGGCCTTTTATATCCCGGATTTTTGACATCCTTATTTCACGTGTCATTTTAATTGGCATGTTATCGCCAATATCGTAGGCTTCTTTAAACTTCTTAGTGGAAATTGCGGTCATCAACTGTTTAACGACGAGCTCCCGTAATTCTCTGTTCTCTTCATTGTAGTATTTCTTAGCCTTTTCGATAAGGTTGTTAACGAGGTAAAACCTGCAAGTCATGAATTTCAGTTCATCGATATCCTCATTTGCGAATTTGAATATCTCCGCTATATCCATAGCTGTCATCAGGTTCTCTTCACCTTTCGGGACATCTAGGGTACCGGATGTCTGAATTAAATTATCGTAATATTCCCTGATCTCACCCTCAGCTTTATACTCTCCGGGAACAAACTCTACCTTGAACCTTGCGATAAGGTGTTTGGCTCTTTTCTTTTCATTGTTGTTAATTAAAGCCAGAACCTTTTTTGCGACACCGTCTTGAAGTGTTTGCTGATTACAATCATCAATATATTGTTCCGCTTCATACATATCATTGTCTGTCAAAGGCTCTTTTGAAATGAAGTGCGAAAACAGTTTCCCGGCCGGTTCTTCTAGAAATTTTCTGTCGCCCTCGGAAAAAAGCTTTCCGTAATATGCGTATGAATAAGCGGTTTTATACAAATCTATATTCTGATTTTCCTGTCCCAGCTTCATAGCTGAACTGTAATATTCCTTTATTACTTGTTTGAAGTTTCCGGTATTTTTTATCGCTTTGATATAATTTATAGCGTCTTCCGACCGTTTATTCATCATCGCTTCAAGAGCATATATTCTGTTGATCAGGTCTGTATCTCTCAGTATATCAGACAGTTTCTTTGCATCGGCTATTCTTTTCTCGGTTTCAGCTCTCTCATATTCCTTCTTCATAAGACTGACAATTTCATCGTCATTGAGGAGCCTGTCAAAAGGTGTTACCGGCATATGTTCGGCAAGCGACATAAAAGCTTCAGTATTCTTATGATTGATAGCCTCATGAATTAATTTGCCGTATTCTGCTATAGCTTCACCCTGCGGGAAAAACTGCAGAAAGTCAAAAGCCGATTGAAGCGCCTGTTCCTTGACAAGACCCTGATAAATACTTTTTGGCTGTTTCATTATAAAATAAAGATCAGTGAATATGGCGTCATTAGGAATATTAAAGTATTTTAGAAACAGGTCTGCCGATGTAAAATCAAGAGTATTCCTGAAAAGATCAAGAAGCATGTCGAGCCAGATTTTCGCTCTCTCAGAATCTCTCTTGATCCTGTTGGCGGTTTTTTCCCTGAAGTCTTTTAGATTTTCATATTTCTCCTGCAAAGTGGTGTCGTCTTTTGCTTTCGCAAAACTGTCTGAAAATGCAAAATTGATCTCTGACACCATAGCGTTTCTGTAGTGAAGCATCTCATGAGTGTAATCAGGGAGAGTATTTCGTTCAACCCATTTATACATTATTTATGACCAATATTATCCTGTTAATAGTGTGAAAACATCTACCATATATACTATATAGGCAGGAGAAATCCGTTAAACTACACCTTCGTAAAAAAATAAATAAGAATTTCCGAAAAAGGCAATAAAAATCTTACAAATTCCAGACAACTTTCGGATTAGTTTACAGGAAACCTTTCGAGATACTTTTCAGTTATTTCTCCGGGCGGAAATGTTTCAGCCATTTTCCGGATGCGGTTCCAGTTTCCCAGCACTTGATTCTTGAATTCTTCTATTGATTCTTTACTCGCCCTGGCAAACCTTTTCTGGGGATCAAGATATTCCTCGATCGGAACAAGCTCATCCGTTTTTTCCGTAATATGATATTCGTTCCGGTTAAATACTTCGTATAAAGGAAATACACCTGTCTGGACAGCAAGCCTTGCCAGTTTGATAGAAAGCGCCGGTTCGATTTTCCAGTTAGGAATACAAGGTGAAAGTACATAGAGAAAACGGAATCCCTTGACCTCCTGTGCAATCTTTACTTTTCTGATAAAATCTTCCGGATGTCCTATACTCAAGGTTGCAGCATAGGGAATGTTATGCTGGATAAGGATACTCATGATATCCTTCTTGCTTTCCTTCTTGCCTGTCGGTGTAGTAGTAGTGACCGCGCAGACCGGTGTAGCTGAGCTTCTTTGTGCTCCTGTATTTCCATATACTTCATTATCATAGCAGACATAAATAATATCTTCATTTCTCTCTGCGCAACCTGATAATGTAGCCATTCCTATATCAAATGTGCCTCCGTCACCTGCAAATGCAATTGTATTGATATTCTCATTGTTCAATGACTGGATAGCTTTCATCCCTGCGGCTACAACAGAAGATGATGCAAAAGTAGTGGCTGCTACCGGTACCTTATAAGAGGTATGGGGAAATGAATGGGGAGCAACTATTGCGCAGCATGCCGGAATCGCCATTTTTACGTTATTACCAAGGGCATCCCCTATCAGATTGTGGACTATAGACATACCGCAACCGGCACAGTTTGTGTTTTTTGATCTTAAAATATTTGAGAAATTTTCTAACGGCATTTACATCCCTTTCCAAATTGAAGATTCGGATTTTTTTCTTTTTGTAAGGTCGTCAGCGACTTCACGGATCAATTCAGGAGTTACATCAAGCCCGCCTATTCCGAGAAGATAACTTTGTACAAGCTTGTCCTTGATCCCATTCTTATAAAGTGCATAGAGTATATCCTGACAGAATATCCCCTCTACATTTCCGGGCGCTCCAAGAGATGTGTTTCGGTCTATAACACCGATTTTTTCAGCATTCTCTGTCAGCTTAATAAAAAGATCCGTCGGGAATGGCCTGTACATTTTAATTTTGATAAGCCCGATCTTTACGCCTTTTTCACGCATCTCGTTGATCGTATTCCTTGCAGTGCTTGTAATGGTTGATGATGTAACGAGAAGTATGTCGGCGTCTTCGTGCATATATCCCGTAACAGGATCTTCAGGTCTTCTGTTGAACATTTTTTCGAATTTATCCTGTGCTTCAGAATATACATCAAACACACTCTCCATAGCTACCTTCATATCATGCCGGTGGGCGAATGTAACTCTTGGATAAGACAAGCCGCCGATAGTGACTGGATCATCATTCCTTAATCTGTGAGGCAGATCTAACAAGGGGAGATACTCATCCGCTTCTTCCTGCGTAGGTAGAAGAACAGGCATCATAGTATGGCTGAGAATAAATGCATCTACGCAAAGCATTGTAGGGAGCATCACTTTGTGATTCTCTGAAATATAGAATCCCATTAATATGTGGTCTACAAGTTCCTGGTTGTCTTCACAATAAATCTGGATCCATCCCCAGTCCCGGAATAAAAGACTTTCACCTTGCTCCGCCCATATATTCCACTCAGGTCCAAGTGTCCTGTTAACAATCTGCATAACTATTGGAAGGCGGAATAAGCTTGCGTTTACAATGTTTTCAGCCATGTAAAGTGCGCCGTTCGAAGATGTGGCGGTAAAGGATCTGGCTCCTTCGAGACTGACTCCAATACATGCTGCCATTGCACTGTGCTCAGATTCGACGGCAAACACCCTTCCTTTTTCCACTTTTCCCTGTTCAAGCAGCTGAACTACTGTTTCAACAACCTCTGTTTGTGGAGTGATGGGATAAATTCCGCTGCCGCATCCTCTACCTTTTCTATTTGCATTGCCGCATACAGTAAAAGTATAACCACCTGCATAATTTGCTGTGCAAAGCTCCTTTATCATTATGCTTCTTCCTTTATCTTTGCTGTTCTCTTGTCGAATCCGTCTCTTGGGCATACTTCCATACAGATCAGACATCCTTTACAGCCTTCGTAATTGATCCTTAATTCAGTAGCGCTGACCTTCTCTATTGTCCTCTCAGGGCAGAACAACTGGCATTTGCTCTGACCTCCGGAAGTGACACAGCCGTTGCATACTCCGCATGAGAGACATCTGAGAGCTTCCTTTACATTCTCTATCCCGAGATTTACTTCTTCAAAATCATGTATCCTTTTCTCTATAGGTCTTTCTTTTGTGTTCTTTCTGGGGGCAGGTTTAAAATAATAGAGATTCAGCTCTTTTTCAGTTATTACATGCTCGGGATTCAGCTCATGATCCGGCATAGGTACATTTTTCAGGAAAGAGTGAATAGCATCAGCTGTTTTTCTTCCGAAACCTATCGCATGGGTTACAGTACCTTCATTAGAGACAATATCACCGGCAGCAAATATTTTCGATATCTCAGTTGCACCGACTTTATTTGCCTTCACAAAGCCCCAGTTGGTTACTATTTCCTTGTTGAGAAAACTAAGATCCGCATGCTGTCCGGTTGCAAGGATAAGGGATGAGAATTTTATATTTTCATATTCGCCGTCTACTGGTACAGGTCTTCGCCTACCGTCATCACCTGGTTCGCCGAGTTTCATTTTCTGCGCAACCAGAACACTGCTGCCGTTATCATTAACAATTTTATCAGGGGAATAAAGAAATTTCAGTTCTACTCCCTCATCAAGCGCAGCTTCGATCTCTTCAGCTATTGCGGGCATCTCTTTTCTTTCACGACGGTATACGATCGTCACATTCTCAGATCCAAGTCTCAATGCAGTCCTTGAAGCATCAATAGCGGTATTACCTCCGCCGATAACTATTACGTCAGAACCAATCTGGACTTCTTTGTCCTCACTAACCAGGTGCAGAAAATCAACCCCTTGTAAAACAGTAGCCTTTTCACTGCCTCCAAGATCGAGTTTGTTTCCGTGAGATAGTCCTATCGCGACTATTAGTGCATCATGCTCATTAAGGATTTTCTGGAAATTATCTTCAGTTATTTTGTTGCTGCAGACAATCTCAATTCCCATATCGGTCAGATTTTTGATTTCCTTATCAAGTATATCTTTTGGAGATCTGTATTTAGGTATTCCGTACCTTAACATACCTCCGGGTTCAGCATCTGCTTCGAATATAGTTACCTTGTAGCCTTTTAATCTCAGGTGATATGCAGCACTCAAACCTGCCGGGCCGGAACCAATGACAGCTACTTTTTCATCGTATTCCGATTCAGGTGCCGAAGGTTTGAAACTCCCCTTATCTGAAGCGAATCTCTCAAGTTCATGTATATTTACTTTTTCATCGATTGATGACCTGTTGCATTTATCTTCGCAAGGATGAGGACATACCCTGCCTGTAGTGCCGGGTAATGGTGTAGTCCTGTATAAGACTTCCAGTGCTTTGTCGTAGTTGTCCTGGGCCATTTCAGCAATGAAAGACTGGATGTCATTACCTGCCGGGCAGTAGAAATTACATGGGGGTATATGTGCTTTTGAAAAGTATGGTTCTTCGCTTTTCCAATCTCCGGTATTCAGTAGCGGTTCTGTGCCAAGGTTTCCTGTTATTAGAGGCGGAACCTTATCAGTAGGTACCGGAACATCAAGTACCTCAGGTTCACCGGCAATTACTTCTCCTATCTGCACTTCAGAATACGCTTCTTCTGCTGCTTGAGTATTGGAGATCGGGAATCCAAGTGCTTTAATTGTCTTCTCAACAGACTCCATTTTAAGCCCGAAAACCCTGGCAAATGCACCGGCAAGGGCTGTATTTGTGATCGGAGTAGTCTTGGTTCCTAATTTATATTTTCTTGCTATGGTTTTTGCATCCAGGGTAGCAACTCTCCTGCCGGGATATTCCTGGAATACTTCCGGTTTTTCCGGTGTGTCTATCAGCAGATAACCATCTTTCTTAAGTCCCGACAGCACATTAGGCCCAAGCAGTGTATTATCAACGATTATCAGGTGGTCAGGGTAGTAAATTTTGCTGCGGTTAGTAATCTCGATATCATCAACCAGAGTAAAAGCTAGAAGTGGCGCCCCTGTTCTCTCTGCCGAATAATCTCCAAAAGCCTGGACCCATTTTCCTTCAGTCCAATACATAAATGCGAGAATCTTGGCAAGAGTAACTCCGCCCTGGCCGCCTCTTCCGTGAATTCTGAATTTAATCATCTGGATTCCTTGTCTTGTTAATGTTAAATCAGAAGAGATGTTTATAATGGAAATACATTATAATATGCAAAAAGCATACCAGAATTGTCACAAGCAGTATACGTGCCTATTAAAACAATTATTTTTTCAAAATTATTCGGAAAAATAAGAAAAATAATTAAGATTTTCCAAAAATTAACAATATCTAAACATTTGTTTTATTGTTAATTAGGTTTAATTACAGCTTTGATAACTTCAAAATTCTCAACTGCTCTCAATCTCTCGTTGGCCTCATCAAGAGAATAGGTTTTTGAGATAAGGTTTTTGAAGGGATAATCATTACTTATTCTCGTAAACATCTTGACAGCCTTATAAAAATGGCTGAAATCAAATCCCCAGCAGCCGAATAGATTAATATGCTTTTTGTTCAGGTCATAATGAGGATTCATGGAAATATCACCTGCATCAGTATACTGTCCCACAATAAGATAATTTCCCGCATCCCTGGTCATTTTTACTCCTTCATAGACTGCCTGCGGATTACCCGAACATTCGATAACGATATCAGCGCCTCTGCCATGGGTTCTCTTTCTCACTTCCTCTACTCTTTCCTCTGAATCAAGTCCCTCTATGTTTATAATATCGTCAGCCCCCATTGCGCCTGCTGCTTCGAGCCTGTGAGTAGGAGATCCGACAGCGATAATCTTCTTCGCCCCGGCTGATCTTGCCCATGCAATGGCAAAAAGTCCTACGGGACCGGTACCTTGAATTACAACTTCATCTCCTAATTTCATGCCGCTTCTTTCAACAGCATGAAAAGAAGTTAGCAGACCGCAACCGCCGGATATAAAATCCTCAGGTTCAATATCTTGACCGAGAGGCATGATCTTTACACCTGGTTTAAGGTATATCAGCTCACTCCAGCCACCCAGAAGTCCCTCATTCGATGAATAGGTGATCCCGTAGACTTTTCTGTGCGGGCATCTGGTGGTCGCCTTTGCAACCAGGCAGAACCAACATTCATTACAAATCTCATGGACATCATAGAAGGAAATTAGATCTCCCTTTTTGAGCTCATTCCCATCAATATCTTTTAATTTTCCACCTGTTTCTTCTATTGTTCCCACACTAACATGTCCGGGAATTATCGGATAAGGAACATCTGAAAGCCTTCCGTGGTGCAAATGAACATCAGTACCGCATATCTCACTGTAGATTGTCTTTAGTACTATACCACCTGCCTCTACCATCGGTTCTTCGAATTCTTCTATTACTATCTTTTCGCCCGGACCTGACATGACACCTGCTTTTACCATGATAATTCTCCATAGCTATTTAATTATTGATCATTGTTCTTTATGAATTCCCTGATGCTTTTCAGAGTAAGCTTTTCAATGTTGAATTTATCTAAATCATCCAGACTCACCCATATAAATTCCTGTGCCTCCTCATTTAGAATTACATCCGTATTTTTTGCCTTACATGAATAATCCAGAAACACAAAATGCTTTTCAGGATCATGAAAGTTTTTCGAAAAAATACACTCTTCTATCATGTGAAACCGGATATTGTCAATATCCAGATTTGTTTCTTCTTTAACCTCTCTTTTAACAGCTTCTATGATAGTCTCACCAAATTCGATGTGACCTCCGGGAATACAGTACTGACCGTTCCATTTGTCAGACTTTACAATCAATAGCCGGCCTTCATTGTTAAAGATCAACGCTCCGACAGTTATTTCAGGGTATTTCGGACAATCCTTCATGAAATATTTTCTCCACTCTTAAATTCCGGAAGGACGGACCTATATATCCCTGATTCTACAAAAACCTCGAGAAGATCACTATCGATTTTTCTTTCTATTGTTTCATAATGCAGAATATCCAACGCTTTTTTATAAGGTACAGCCTTTTTATAAGGCCTGTCAGAAGCTGTAAGCGCATCGAAGATATCAGAGATTGTCATCATCCTGGATTGGACAGGTATTGATGGTTTATTTATATTATTTGGATAGCCGCTCCCATCCAGCTTTTCATGATGAGCATAGGCTATCTCAGGGACATTCATTATATCTTTAGTCCAGGGAACCTTCTTTAAAAACTGATAGGTATGCTGTACGTGGGATTCGATTTCGAGCCTCTCATTCTCATCAAGACTACCTCTTTTTATGAATAGTGCATTCTTTTCTTCAAGCTTCAGAAGGGAGTGTTCTTTGTCAGCCGGATCCACATAAGTCATATCCGAAACAGCCTCTAAGTTCTTTGCCGCATCAGATTCAAGGACTGTCGGTTCATTTACTGCTAATATCAGATCGGAGGTTTCATTTATTTCCTTTATGCGCTCCTTAAGCTCTTTTTCGATTCTCCCGAACTCAGCCTGATGGTTTTCAAACCCCTGTTCCAGAAGGAACTTTAACTTGGCTTTTAAGGAACAGATCTCCTCATATCTTTTCTGGTGTCCAAGCCTATGCATAATATCGGTGATCTGATAGGGATAGAGCTTTTTTGATTTAAGCAGTACCGGTTCTCTTACACCGACCTTTCCAAAATCATGCAGAAGTGATGCATATCTCATTTCCTTTATCTGTTCTGGTGAGAATTTCACATTTTTCAATATACCGTTATCGATTCTATCAATAGTCTTTGCAAGATTTACTGTAAGTATCGCAACTCTCGAGGAATGCCCTGAGGTTGTGGGATCCCTTGATTCGATTGCTTTTACAGATGCGTTTACAAATCCTTCAAAGAGAAGCTCTATATTGCGGTATAAAAGATTGTTTTCAATAGAGACAGCTGCCTGCCCGGCTAATGCTGTTACAGTGTTAAGGCAGTCACCTGTAAAAGGGATAACAGTCTCATCGGTTATTTCCGTATCCGAGAGTTTTGTTGTCCAGTCTTTCTTCCTGTTGATAAGCTGTACTACACCAATTACTTCATCCATGTGGTTTATTAGAGGCAGTACGAGCATTGATTTTGAGCGGTAACCTACCTCAAGATCAAAACTTTTGTTAAATGAAAACTCACTATAGGAAGGAAGATTGTATACATCTTCAATATTCAATGTACTCCCCGTATCGGCAACGTAACCGGAAATACTTTTCCGTGAGATAGGCATGGTGAATTCCTCGAACTCGAAGGAAACTGAATCGTTCTGGGTAAGCGTAAATCGCAATGATTTCTCACCATTATCATTCTCTTCTACCAGATAAAGGCTTCCCGCATCTGCAGATGCCATTTCCCTGCTTTTCAGAAGTATTAAAGACAGGAGTTTACCAAGGTCTTTTTCCATCATGAGCCGCTGTCCGATATGAGACAGCTCGGATATCTGGTTATTTACATTGAATATCTCCTCGTTGAGAAGTTTGTTTTCCAGTCTTACCTGCATGTCTTGAAAGCCGGATCGAATCTTATTCGCAAGATATATGTCGCTTATAGGAAGAGATATTACCGAATCTATTATTTCGGCATTTTCTGTTATGTGAAGGTCATTGCCAATGAAATAAATTTTGCATGGCTGATTATTCTTGTCAGCGTAATATTCGTTAAGTTCTTTTGAGTTTTCAGATATGAATTCTTTAGAAAGCAGAAAAAGATCGATGGAGTTTTCACATGGTATGGATCTTAATGAAATTATTGAAGAATATTCTATATCTTCTTTATCTACAATATGATGCAATTTTCTGTATTGATCGTTATCGGAAACAAATATTCGCTTCTTTATGGTTGAATATAATTGTTTTTTACCTTTTTTAAAATCCATATCAGGATGAAGAAATGGTTTTAACAAAACATTCGTGAAGGAGAATAAACAATCCGATCATAAAACTGCTTTGAAAGCTGATTTATAGTAATCCGGGGAATCTTCCACCGTCTATCTCAATAACATTTCCTGTTATGTAGCCGTTCCTCTTTGAAGCAAGAAATACAACAAGATCAGCATATTCTTCAGGTTTACCCATTCTTCCAAGCGGAACTTCCGCAACAAAAGATTTGAGCATCTCCTCAGGAGTCATCTCGTTTAATGGAGCCTTCTGTTCTGCCAGTTCATATACCCTGTCGGTTGAAATGAATCCCGGGCATACGGTATTAACAAGAATTCCGGATTCTGCCAGTTCATCAGACATCGTTTTTGAAAGTCCAGCAATACCTGCCCGTGTAATGTTTGAGATCACCATCCTCTTTAGAGGCAGTTTAGTAGTTATTGAGGCATTGTGTACTATTCTGCCCCATTCAGATTCTTTCATGTAAGGAGTTGCAGACTGTGACAGTTGTATTGCGGCCATGAGAACCTTATTAATACCTTCTGTCCACTGCTCATCTGTAGTGTCTTCATAAGCCGTTGCAGGTGG
>JANQEH010000008.1 GCA_028278455.1 bacterium | reverse complement strand
ACTCAATTTCAAAAATACTGATACATCCGGATAAGAACAATACTGTATATGCTGCCGCAGGAGGGCACCTCTGGGGGTATTCTGGCGATAGAGGTTTATTTAAAACCACCAACGGCGGTAAAGACTGGAAGAAACTGACAAACGGACTGCCGGATGATGGGAAAACGGGGGCAATAGATCTTTTAATGCATCCAGACAATCCCAGGATCATGTACGTGGCATTCTGGCAGAGGATCCGTAAAGCATACCGTTTTGACAGCGGTGGACCTAATGGCGGCATCTTCAAGACAACAGATGGAGGTGACTCCTGGACAAAGCTTACGAAAGGACTTCCTGAAGGAGATACCGGTAAAATAGGACTCGCTATTTCTCTTAGCGATCCCGACGTTCTAATGGCTATAGTAGAGCATGGATTCCAGCCGAGAAGGAATGATGATGATTATAATGATATGTCAAAGCTTGGGACTGGGATATACCGCTCCGAAAACGGAGGTAAAAGCTGGAAATACATGAACAGGTTCAATAATCGACCTTTCTATTACAGCCATATTTACATAAATCCGGAAAACGATAAAAAGATCTATGTACTGTATTCGGGTTTTAGTATATCGGAAGACGGCGGAAAAACCCTTAAACCCGGACCAAGCACGATACATGGTGATTATCACTCGATGTGGTTCGATCCAAACAACGGTAACAGGTATTACCTTGGCGGTGATGGCGGAATTGGCCTGACACATGACCACCAGCATTATATTTTCCTGGATAATCTCTGCTTGAGCCAGTTTTATGCTGTGGGCGTAGATATGCGCGATCCGTATTATGTATATGGCGGCTTGCAGGATAACGGAACCTGGGGCGGACCATCGAACAGCAGGGACAGCAGAGGTGTCCTGACAGACCACTGGAGCACAATCGGCGGCGGAGATGGATTCCACGTGCAGGTCGATCCTACAGACTGGACAACAGTATATCTCGAAAGTCAGGGCGGTGCTATCAGGAGAGTGAATGTTGAAACACGTGCCAGCACAAGTATACGCCCGAGAGGTCGAGGAGGACAGCAGAGGATGGGACGTCCCGGATCTCAGCAACAAACGACATCGAACATTACAAATTATGATGAATTTGTTACAGATGAGATAATCCAGAAACAGAGGGATGCAGGATGGGGCAGAAATCCATTCAGATTCAACTGGAGTGCTCCAATTGTAATGTCACCTCATAATCCTCGTACGATTTACTTTGGTGGAAATCATTTGTTCAAGTCGGTTGACAGGGGAGATACCTGGACTATTATCAGCCCGGACCTGACAACCAATGATCCGGTGAAGATCGATCGAAATACCGGAGGTATTACACTTGACAGGACAGGAGCAGAGAATCACTGTTCGATAATATCGGTTTCTGAGTCTGCACTCAAACCTGGTTTGATCTGGGTTGGTACAGATGACGGTAATGTACAGGTAACCCGGAATGGAGGCGCGACCTGGAGTAACGTTACTTACAGTATTCCGGATGTACCCCGTGAATTATGGGTAAGCCGTGTTGAGGCATCTCATTTTGAAGAAGGTACAGCATATGTAACTTATGACGGGCACAGAAGCGATAATTTTCAGCCCTGGGTATTTATGACAGAGGATTTCGGTGAGTCTTGGTCTAATATATCGAGTAATATTCCTGATGGTCAGGTTATTTATGTTATTAAAGAAGACCTCAAGAATCCGAATCTGCTTTTCATCGGAACTGAATTCAATACTTTTTACTCGCTAAACAAAGGGCAAACCTGGACAGAATTGAACAAGAATATGCCTATAGTAGCGGTTCATGACCTGGTTATTCATCCGCGTGATAACGATCTAGTCGCAGCAACACACGGCAGGGGGATCTGGATTATGGACGATATTACACCTCTGCAGCAGGCTACGATGGAAGTTCTAAGTTCAGAAGCTATGCTGTTTGACAGCCGGCCGGCTACAAGATGGCTGAATGTGAGCAGAGGAGGAAACCGAGGTGATTTCTACTTCGGCGGAGAAAATCCTGCTCCCGGAGCTGCTGTAAATTATTACATTGGGGCCGGAGTAACCGGTAAGGTAGATTTCGAGATAGTTGATGTAAGCGGTAATAATAAACGTACATATATCAGAGATGCTGCGGAAGGTATCCACAGGATAATGTGGGACATGAGTTTTGATCCGACAGAGCAGCAGGTCAATAGATTTGTTTCATCTTTACCGAGAATGATCGAACGAATGATGGACAGAGTATCCGGTGATGCTCAGAAAAGACTTGAAGAGATATCAAAGGAAGTCGAAGAAGCGGGGAATGACATCGAAAAGCTTTCTGCTTTACAGGCCGAGATGTTCCAGGTCATGGGATTTGGCGGCGGCAGGATGAGAGGGCTTCGTGGAACACCTGCTCCTGCAGGTGATTACCTTGTAAAGATGACTGTGAACGGAACGACCTATACAAGTTCCATAACTCTTCGTAATGATCCGTTAACGAAGAGATAGATAAGTAATTTGCGGCAAGAATAATGAAAAGGCGGAAGGTTTCGACTCTTCCGCCTTTTCATTTACAGCTTTTAATAATTTACTCTTAATCCTAAGAACACTTTACGGCCCTGTAATGGCCCCCAGATGAAACCTGTTGGCTGAAAATCGTCATTGTTTGAATCATAACTGTTAGTTACAAGAGGATTGATCTCACTCTGCTGCGTGTAATCAAACAGGTTGTCTGCACCTACAAAAAGAGTAAACTGCCTCTGTACCGGGATGTCGAGCTTCAGATCCCAAAGAGAATATGAGGGAGTCCGCTCATTTTTGGATACTCTGTCAGGGAAATTGATATAATCATACATTTGAGATCCGTTAAACTGCCCTCTAAGGTTAAGTTTCAGATTGTTCACCGGGATATCATATAGAAGGTCTAATGTAAGCCTGTGCCTGGGAACATAGAAGAATTCATGTTTCTCAAGAACACCGTCATCTATCTCTTCCTCGATCTCGGAATTCAAAAAACCATATCCCAAAGACACATCAAGTCCAAATGTTGAAAGATATGAAAGATTAAGATCAAATCCTCTGACCCAGGCAGAACCTTCGCCGTTTTTCATACTTCTTACGATCACCGGCCCTTCTGATGTAACAGTTTCAGTAAATGTATCTATAATAAAATTGTCCAGCTTTGTATAATGTCCGCCGAGTTCAACTTTAAAGGCATGATTTGTTCCCGGGAAGTTGAATGTCAGATTTGAATTGACATTATTCGATTTCTCCGGATCAAGGTTGGTGTTCGGCTGAAAATGAATGAGCCCTGTCAGGCCTCCATGTTCTTCAGTAACCGGATTTGCAACCCTGAATCCGGTACCGTAGCTTACTCTCCATGAAATATCTTTGACCGGATTGATTTTTAAAGCGATACGTGGAGTCCATACATTACCATGCTCAGAATGATGATCATATCGTCCCGATAATACCAGTTCCGAATTCAAACGATCAAAATCCCTGTGGATCTGAGCCATTAATCCTGGTATGTTATAATCATAATCATATATTGACGTTTCATCAATGGAAGTCAATTCATGCTCGTAGTGCTCATTAGTGAAGGTTGCACCTGCCAGCCATTCGTAATCATTATAATTACCGATGATAGTCGCTTCAGCATAGTAAATTTTTTGATTTGCCAGATAGTGTCTTGTCCCGTAATATGAATCCTGGTCATGGTTGACTATCTGGCCCTTAGTACTGAATATCATACCCGAGCTAAGGTCATAACTGTAAGTTCCTTTGAATACCTGTCTTTCGGTTATGATGGATTCAAGATATTTTGAAAAGAGATCGGAAGTTCCAATATCATGCCTGGAAGCAAGCACTGAACCTCCAACTCGATCTTCATACAAGATGTCACCCGAGAATGAAGCTCTGCTTTTTTCATCGATATTATAGTTGAACTTTGCAGAGCCGCCGAATCTTTTATATTCTGCATATTCACTGAAAGTATCATTATTCTCATCAAGCATATTCTGCTGGTTATAATTTCCGGTTACGGTAAGCCCCCAGTCATCAGTGATCCGGTTAGTAACGAAATTAAAATCCTTGCTTTCCTTACTGGATGTTTGTACACTGAACCTTAGAATTGGGAATTCAGTAGGTTCTTTTGTGATTATATTGATAGTTCCTGCTATTGCATCAGAGCCATAAAGAGCGCTGCTTGCTCCTTTGACGATCTCGATCTGTTTCATATTCCCGGTTGACAGGTTCCAGAGTCCGTAAATGTTCGATAATCCGCCTATAGACGGCATACCGTCAATTAGCACTTTGGAATACTGAGTTCCGAGGCCGTTTATTTTAATCCCGGCTGTATTACATGCAGAACAGTCAATCTGCATCTGGATTCCGGGCTGTTTGCCGAGGATCTCGATAGCGCTTGCTTCAACTGCATTTTCAAGTACAGCCTCAGGAATTACCTCTGTACGGATAGGTACATCCCGAATTGTCTTCTTTGTCCGGGTTGCTGTGACGACAATGGTTTCAGCGGCAAATACATCTTCATCGATTAAAATTTCCAGCGTAACCTGCTGATTATGGTCTACATGAACATGCTGTTCGAACTCTTTATAACCTACATAAGATACGATAAGGATATAATCTCCATGTGGAACATTATGGATAACGAATTTACCATCTTTGTCTGTTGGAGAGCCTAGTTTTGTATCTTTCAGCATAACATTTGCGCCTATCAGCGGTTCACCGGTTTTCTTGTCTTTTACATAACCTTCAAGTTTCAGCTCATCAGCTGCAACTGGATTAATTACATGGATCAGGATCAAAAGTGTTATCAGAAAGGTTTGTGCAAATCTCATTGGAATACCTCATGAAGTTTTATAAATACATCGTTTTTGTTAGCTATTAATAAAATAACTTTTATTTAAATCAGCAGAGGTTGACCTCCTCTGAATTTCAAAACATTTATACTTGTTAATTGATTCCATATTATTGCTGATAATTTGAAAAAAATATTTCTAATGATATAAATTACAAATTATTGCTTTTTTTACTATTTTTTTGATGAATCAATACTTAAATTCATCATTAAGTACCATAGAGTTTTTTTCTCGAAAATTGCATTTAACCGGAACAAGTAGTTCTCCCCTGACATTTAGTGAATAACAGTAGTCTTTTATTTTCTCAGTATTATCTAAGAATATGTATTAAAACTATAAAAGGAGGTATAATATGTATTTGTCAAAATATCTACTGGTTTTATTGGTGATAATTCTGGCTTTTTCCTGTGCAAAAACACCCGAACCGCCGATAGCAGTTAAGAAACCGAAAGAGTTGGAGAAATTCGGAGATGTGAGAACAGATAATTATTACTGGCTGAGAGAGCGTGAAAATCCGGAAGTTATCAGCTATCTGGAAGCTGAGAATGAGTACACAAAATCCATGATGTCCCACACTGAGAGCTTGCAGGAAACACTTTTTAACGAAATTAAAAGCAGAATAAAGGAGGACGATACATCCGTTCCCTACAAAAAGGACGACTACTACTATTATTCGCGGTTTGAAGAGGGGAAGGATTATCCGATATACTGTAGAAAACAGGGCACCCTTGATAGTGACGAGGAGATAATGCTAGATGTAAACACCCTCGCAGAAGGACATGAGTATTACTCAGTGAGTTCTTGGGAAGTAAGCAGTGAACAGAATATACTTGCTTTTACAGAAGATATTCACGGAAGGAGGATAAACACCCTGAAATTCAAAGACCTTGATTCAGGTGAGTATTTACCTGATGAAATACGTGATGTTACGGCTAATATAGCCTGGGCTAACGACAACAAGACCATTTTCTACACGAAGCAGGATCCGGTTACGCTCAGATGGTACCAGGTTTACCGTCATACACTGGGCACTTCACCGGATGAGGATGACCTCGTTTTTGAAGAGACGGACAACACTTTCGGCTGCGGAGTCTTTAAAACCAAATCAAAAAAATATATGATGATAAGCTCAAATCAGACACTCAGTACTGAGTATCGATATCTTGATGCCGATAATCCCTCAGGGCTTTTCCGCGTTATTCAGACTCGTGAGAGGGATCACGAATACCAGGTCGATCATTTTGGTGATTATTTCTATATAAGAACAAACTGGGATGCCGAGAATTTCAGATTGATGCGGACGCGGGTGAACCGTACTCAGAAGAGGTATTGGAGTGAAGTGATACCCCATAGAAGCGACGTTCTGTTCAACGGAATCGAAATATTCAGGAATCATCTGGTTGTAAATGAAAGAAAGGAAGGTCTGGTCCAGATCAGGATCAAGCCCTGGTCCGGAGGAGATGAGCACTATCTTGAGTTCGAGGAACCTGCATATTATGCCTACGGAAGTGTGAATCTCGATTTTGACACTCCTTTGTTCAGGTACGCTTACACATCACTGACAACTCCGTCATCTATTTATGATTATGATATGAATACCCGGGAGAAGACTATGCTCAAACAGGATGAGGTGCTTGGTGGTTATGATCCCGGATTATATCAGATTGAGCGGATTTCCGCCGATACGCGCGATGGAACTAAAGTGCCTGTTTCTCTGGTGTACAGAAAGGACATGAAAACAGCCGACGGTTCGAATCCACTATGGTTGTATGGATATGGATCCTACGGATACAGCATGGAGGCAACATTCAATTCACCCCGTATAAGTATGCTTGACAGGGGTTTTATTTACGCAATAGCGCATATCAGAGGCGGTTCCGAGATGGGCAGATACTGGTATGAGGACGGAAAACTGCTTAAAAAGAAGAATACATTTACTGATTTCATCGATTGCGGTGAATATCTTATTAAAGAAGGATACACGGTTAGTGAGAAACTGTTTGCAAGCGGAGGTAGCGCTGGAGGACTATTGATCGGGGCTGTTATAAATATGCGGCCGGATCTTTTTCATGGTGTGATAGCATCTGTTCCATGGGTGGATGTAATAACCACAATGCTGGATGAGACGATCCCTCTGACTACTAGTGAATATGATGAATGGGGTAATCCGAATGACAGAGAGTATTACGATTATATGCTTTCATACTCACCCTATGACCAGGTTGAGGCAAAGGAATATCCTAATATGCTGGTTCTGACAAGCCTTTATGATTCACAGGTTCAGTATTTTGAACCTGCAAAATGGGTGGCTAAGCTCAGGGAACTGAAAACAGACCGGAATCTACTTTTGTTGGAGACAAAGATGGAAGGCGGTCATGGCGGAGCTTCAGGAAGATACAAAAGATACAGGGATGAAGCATTCAGATTTGCCTTCTTGCTTGACCTTGCAGGGATAAATAAATAATTATAGATTAAACAGGAATTGTTAATATTAGACAGATTGAGGAACAATAATGAAATACGGTGCAAGGAATGAAATTACAGGAAGGGTAAAGTCCATAAAATCAGGCGAAATAATGGCTCTTGTAAAATTCGATGTGGACGGACCCGTACAAATGGCTTCAGTATTGACAGCTGAATCCGTAGAGCATCTCGACATTAAAGAAGGTGATGAAGTACAGCTTGTAATAAAAGCCATAAATGTATTACCTGTAAAGAAATAATGACCTATTAACGGACCAATAACTATGTCGGTATTTCTCTGGATCATTAGTATTGTGCTGATCCTCGCAGGATTGGCAGGCCTGATAATCCCCATGATACCGGGCATTCCCTTTATGTTTGCCGGTTTTCTTATTGCGGCCTGGATAGATAAGTTTCAGACTGTAGGTCTGTTCACTATATTTATACTTGGTATTCTTACAGTTGTCTCAGTTGTTATTGATTTCATAGCAGCAGGTTTCGGAGCCAAAAGGGTAGGTGCCAGCAGGGAAGCTGTTATAGGCGCTATATTAGGAACGATATTCGGCCTGTCTGCAGGTTTCATAGGTGTTATAGCAGGTCCGTTCATAGGAGCGGCACTTGGAGAATACCTGGCGCGAAGAGATATTTCAGAGGCTGGAAATGTTGGTCTGGGCACCTGGTTAGGTATAATGATCGGGACTGTTGCTAAGATCGGACTTGCCTTTATGATGCTGGGAATTTTCATTGTATCGTTCATATTCTGATAAATAATCCCCCGGATATCATCTTTATTTATATTTTGTTGAAACTTTAAAGGGATATTAATAATCCCATAAGGAGATGTTATGAATCAGACTATTCGATTTTCTTTAAAAATAATGATAGTATCATTGGTCTTTCATTTAGTAGTTTTCACCAACGCTGGATTATCTCAAAGCAAGATCGAAAAGATCGATGAGGTAGTCTCCAAATATATGGAATACAGGAAGTTTAACGGGACAGTACTTGTTGCAGAAAAGGGCAGTGTGATCTTCAAGAAGGGTTATGGCTTTGCTGATCATGAATGGCAGATCCCCCTGACAACAGATACCAAATTCAGACTTGGATCGATCACAAAGCAGTTTACATCAATGCTGGTACTGCAGCTTGTTGAAAAAGGTGAAATAGAACTAGAAGGAAATCTGTCTGATTATCTCCCTTATTACAGGAAAGATATTGGGGAAAAGGTAACCATCCATCATCTGCTTACGCATACTTCAGGTATACCCAGTTATACTGGACTACCGGATTTTTTTGATGAAATCAGTAGAGATCCATATCCTGTTAAGGATTTTGTATTGAAATACTGCAGTAATGATCTCGAGTTTGAGCCCGGTGAAATGTACAGGTATAATAATTCGGGATACTTTCTTCTGGGCGCGATACTGGAAGAATTGACTGGTGAAACGTATGAAGAACTTCTTAAGGAAAGGATATTCAATCCTCTGGATATGAAGGATTCCGGATATGATCACCATGGTACGCTAATAAGCAAGAGAGCGAAGGGATACCAGGTTTCCGGTATGGAAATAGTAAATGCACCGTACCTCGATATGTCGCTTCCATATTCTGCAGGATCACTATATTCAACGGTTGAAGATCTTTACAAATGGGACCAGGCACTTTACACTGACAGGCTGTTATCTGATGAGATGAAGGAAAAAATGTACACACCCTTTAAAAATAACTATGCATACGGATGGGGGATAGGTAAGACTGTGGGTGACAGAAAAACTATTTCACACGGCGGTGGAATTAACGGATTTAACACCCTGATAACCAGGGTGCCTGAAGACAGGCATCTTGTTGTAGCATTAAACAGCATGCCGCGAGCTAATCTGGGCGAAATGACGAATAGTATCCTCGCAATAATCTATGGAGAGGAATACAGCTTTCCGAAAAGGTCTTTACCTGATCTGATTTATAATGAGATAATAAAAAACAGTATATATGCTGCAATATCGAAAGTAAGATCACTTAAAGAGAAAAATTCTGATGACTATGACTTTTCCTTGAATGAATTTGTACGATCTGCTCATTTGTTAAGTAGTAAGAACAGACATCGTGATGCTGTAATGGTCATGGACTATTGCATTGAACTATATCCGGATTCTTATTACACATATTTCGCTCTTGGAGATGTATATAAAAATAGTGGTGAAAAGAACAAGGCTATTAAGAATTACTCAAAGGCGCTTGAGAAGAATCCGAACTTTAAACAGGCTTTTAACAGACTGCGGGAGTTGATCGATAAATAAAAGATTCTTACACTATTAACATTCTATGGAGATTCTGAACATGTTTTACAGAAATAATCTGAAAACTCGCATGGTTTTAGTAGTGTCCTTTATTCTTATCACTACAGCTGCCGGTTATCCTCAGTCTGTAGTTGTACCGACTGAACGATTTGCAGACGTAAAAAAACAATTGAAAGCAGCCGTTAACAAAGGGGATATCCCTTCTGTTTCTATCGCAGTTTCAAAAGACGGAGAAATCATCTGGGAAGAATCATTCGGTTGGGCGAATAGAGAGAAAATGATACCTGCTACGCCTCATACAGTGTATTCAATGGCATCAATATCCAAACCGATGGCGGTAACGGGATTGATGGTTCTGCAGGAACGGGGCAAGGTTGACCTCAATAAGCCGGTTAATGATTACATATCGCCATTATCTCTTAACGCATTTGAGGGTGAATCCGACGATGCATCAATAAAGCATATCATCAATCATACTTCTGGATTGCCTGTACATTATACTTGTTTTTACATTGATGAACCTGATAATCAGCCTCCTACGAAAACCGAATCCATCAGAAGATACGGTATTATTGTCCATCCACCGGGTTCAACATACCAGTATTCAAATTTCGGTTATAGTCTGCTGGATCATATTATTTTCAAAGTATCTGGGCAGAGTTATACTGATTTTATGAAAAAGGAAGTATTCCTGCCGCTTGGAATGATGCGCACATCTATTGATATCGGTAAGGGTATGGAAGAATATGCAGCAGAAAGGTATTATTCTGACGGCAGCCCGGTTCCATTTTATATTTCTGATCATCCCGGCGCTTCGCAGGTATATAGCAGTGTTCATGATGTGATTAGATTCGGAGTGTTTCACCTTAATTATCTTCTTGAAGGTCAATATAAAATACTAACCGATGAAACTCTCGACCTTATGAAGGCAGACAGCGATCCTGATACGGAGAATAACAGGTATGGTCTTGGATGGTTTTTACGGGAGGATGAGTTTGGATATCCTGTAGTATGGCACACCGGAAGCATGGCTGGTGTTAATAATATCCTTAAAATGGTTCCCTCTGAAAATATTGTCGTAGCCGCCCTTTTTAATACGAATACCGGTTTGAGAAATACGATCGCTAATGATATTATCGGAGAATTATTACCGGATTACGGTGAAAAACTACAGGAACAGAGGTCAAAGGAGAGACCAAAGCCTGAGCCATGGAAGGCTGTACCGGAATTAACAGGAGAGTGGGAAGGTGAGCTGGTGACATATGATAACCGGACTCCGGTAAAGTTTGTTTTTCAGGAAGACGGGGATATTCATGTGGATATCAAGGATCAATTCAAGACACTTTTGAATTCTCCGCGCTATTTGAATAAAGTTCTGACAGGCAGGTTTGATGGGACAATACCTTCTAGTGACGGCCTTCTCCACGATCATTTTATCAATATAAAACTGATTTTCGACGGGACTGGAAAACTGAGCGGGTATGCATCAACTTCATCTACAACAGAAAGGTTTTACGGTACATTTTCGTCGTATCTGTATTTGAACAAAAAATAGTATTGGACTATAGGGAGGTTAGATAATGGTAAAAAGAACGTTTATTTTATTGATAGCATGTTCGGTAATTGCAATTATTTTCAGCTGCGGTGAAAGATATAAAGGGCCTTCGGCTGACCTTGTTATAAAGAATTCTAAGATATTCACAGTAGATAGTGAACAAGAATGGGCCGAGGCGGTTGCCGTATCCGGTGAATTCATAATAGGTGTTGGTTCAAATAAGTATATCGGACAATTTATTGAAGATGGGAAAACAAAGGTTATTGATGCCCAAGAAAGGCTTTTAGTGCCGGGATTCAATGACGCTCACGCACACTTCAGGGAGATCGATCCTGATTATATTGATTTACGGTACATAACCGATCCCGGGATCATTACTGAAAAAGTTCGGGAAAAGTTAGCTGATGTTAAACCCGGTGAATTGGTCAGGGGAGGAAGGTGGGAACATGAGATGTTCACAAATAAAGAATGGCCAACTAAGGAACTGATCGATCACCTTACTCCCAATAATCCGGTAGCGCTGAGCAGGGCAGACGGGCATTCTGTCCTGGTAAACAGTTATGTGCTTAAAAAATCAGGTATTACAAAAGACGGTCCCCCCGATCCACCAGGTGGGGAGATACAGAGGGATCCGGTTACCGGTGAGCCGACAGGAATAATAAAGGAACTCGCCAGAAGGATCCTCCATTATGGTGCTATAGAAGTTGAAAGAACACCTGAAGAGGAGCAGCAGTGGAGGATCGACTGTTTTCAGGCAGCTCTTGATATGGCTGCAGAATGCGGTGTTACAACGGTCCATCTACCTCCGGGAGATTTAGATATGTGGCAGAAGTTCAGAGATATGGACAGGTTGACTCTGAGAGCTTATGTCGGACAGAAACTTGACGGATTGACAGAAACTATGCTCGATCAGTATGATGAACTGAGAAAAAAATATCCACTCGAAGACAACTGGATAAGGCTGGGGCTGTTGAAGGGGCATATCGACGGTACACTTGGTTCCGGTACAATGCTTGTTTTTGAACCATTCGAGGATGAACCGGGCAAGAAGGGGCTACCATTCCAGACTTACGAGGAATTGGAGAGAATAATCACTGAGGCAGATAAACGTGGGTATCAGATAGCAATCCACTCTATAGGGGATAAAGGGACACATTTAACACTGAATGCGATAGAAAGAGCTCTTGAGATGAACGGCAGGAAAGACTTACGTCACAGGATCGAGCATGCTCAATTCCTCATTGAAGAGGATATCCAGAGGTTTGCTGAACTTGGTGTGATAGCTTCCATGCAGCCGACTCATTGCATAACGGACAAGAGATTTGCAGAAAAACGGGTTGGTCTGGACAGGTGTCAATATGCTTATGCCTGGCGGACTCTACTTGATGCAGACGCAAAGATCGCATTTGGGACTGATTACGGAGTTGAACCCCTTGATCCTATGGAAGGGCTTTATGCCGCTGTTACGAGAAAGGACAGACAGGGTGAAGAGGGAGAAGGCTGGTTTCCTGAACAAAAACTGACAATGGCCGAGGCAATTGAGCTATATACTCTTGGAGCCGCATATTCAGAATTCATGGAAGACAGAAAAGGAAAGATAAAGAAAGACTATCTTGCTGATATGGTAATTCTTGACAAAGACCTTTTCAATATACCTCACGACCAGATAATGAAGACAGAAGTATTGTATACTATCGTAGGCGGGAAAGTTGTTTTCAACAGAAATAAAATTAATTGATTTTTCCGAGAAACTTAAAATACCAAAGGAAAGGTTGATAAAATGAAAAGATGCTGTCCCTGTTTTATTTTTATGATATGTGCTTTGCTGCTCATACCCTCATATCTGGTTTCCCAGAGTAATGAGAAAGCGAAGCTTTTTAATCCGATTGATGTATTTAAATTAGAGTATGACTCC
This sequence comes from bacterium, assembly GCA_028278455.1. Classification (GTDB taxonomy): domain Bacteria; phylum SM23-31; class SM23-31; order SM23-31; family SM23-31; genus JANQEH01. The sequence continues at coordinate 31 of JANQEH010000008.1, read as the reverse complement.
AATCCACAAATATCTCCTGATGGGACAAAGA
>JANQEH010000292.1 GCA_028278455.1 bacterium | reverse complement strand
CAGTCCGGATTCCGGATTATTCTGCTCATTAGATCCCATTTTCTGGAGCAGCCCCCCGGTTCCTCCATCTGTTATTGAGGTCAATAAGTAGACAAGTATACCTGTCACTACAACTACAGAAGCCAGGATACCAAGCATTTTCAGCCTGCTGAGAGGCTTTTTCACGTTAGCGGTTGATTTATTCTCAACCGGCATTTCATTTTCTTCTGCCCAGATGTCAATGCCTTTCAACTCCACATCAGCCTTGTTCATCTCGAGCAATATCTTCACTTCCTGGGCTTCGTTGAGAGGTTTTCTGTCTATAATTACCCAGGGGAGGTTATTGAGTCTCTCCTGAACTTCTTTTTCTCTCAGGCCTGTAGTATCACATAGAATACTGACGATTTTTTTTCTTGGTCCCGGTTTCTTCAGTATCACTCTGTAATGGGAGAAATGCCTACGTTCATCTTTTTCACTGCCTACCGGGGAAGGTATATCTTTCTCGCAAACCGGGCAGATCATTGACGAATCCGGTACTTCATGTGTGCAATGCGGGCAGATCATAGACTTTGCAATTCTTTATAAATTATATCGACTGATGCCTTAATGAAATCCAGAAGAGCGGAGTTTTCCTGTAGACCACCCTGGACCATAGAGCTGCTGCCTCCTCCTTTGATGTCAAACTGTTCCCTTTGATTGTTAAGTATCTTCTGAAGATTTAGATCGATATTCCCGGAATGCAAAAAAACAAATGACGGTTTGTCTCCAGAGCTTCCAAGTATCACAACCGAATCACCGTTCTCGGCAATTTTCTTTGCAATATTCTGTAGGTTTTTTATTTCAAGGTCTTCGAAAACTGAATGTATTATTTTAACATTATTTACAGAATCCGCCTCACTATAAAGCTCAACTGCCTTAGAATCGATAAGTTTCAGGTTGAGCTCAGAGTTGAATTTCCTGAGATCTTTGTTCTCTTCTTCGAGTTTCGTAAGTTTCTCGATTATCCCGTCTTCATTCACGGAAAAGTCGCTTTTAATAGTGTTGATAAGGCAATTCTTGTTCCTGTAATCTGCAAGCGCTCTTTGCCCGCAATAGAAATCAAGCCTTATATTTCCTCTCATTCTGCCCCATTTGAGAATTTTAATAATACCAACTTCTCCGGTTCTTGAACAATGCGTGCCTCCGCATGGAGAATGGTCATAACCTTCGATGTTCACTATTCTTGTTCTTTTTCCGGGAGGAGGCGTTTTTCTCAGAGGCATATTCAGCGCCTCTGTTTCATCTGGATAAAGAATATTCACCAGAACATTTTTAAATACCCAATTATTTGCCTCAATCTCGGCAGTGTTTGCCTCTACCTCAGAAAAACTCTCTTTTTCGATATCTATTGTGGAAAAATCGTTTCCAAGATATGAAGATACGGTAGCTGTGTTAAATAGTCTAATAAGACTCTGGGAAAGAATATGCTGCCCGGTGTGCTGCTGCATATGATCGAATCTTCTATTCCAGTCAACCTTACCGGTAATCCCAGATTCGCCAATGATATTCTTCTCAACAATATGTATGATTTTTCTGTCTTTTTCGATTACATCGATTACTTTAACATCATTTATTAATCCTGTGTCATGCAGCTGTCCGCCGGATGTTGGATAAAACAGTGTTTCTTCGAGAATCAGCCCTGTTTTTCCGTCAATTTCAAGTCTTTCGATTATCTGTGATTCGAATTCTGTCCTGTATGGATCTTCTCTGTATAATCTCTTAGTCATAACTACTCTGTATTTCGATAAAATAGTTGAGAATTCTGTTGATTTTGGTTATAAAGATACTTCAGAAAGTAATAAATATTTCATAAAATAAACAGTTAAAAAAAATGTCATAGAAAAAGCTGATATTTTCAATTTTTTTTCTTGACATTTACTCATCTTTCCTTATCTTTTATTCACATTTTGCATGACGGAAAAACAATGTGGAAAACTTGTGAATAAGGCGACGAAAAGTATGTTGCAGCTATTGAAAATATTGAAGTTAAGTAAGACAAGATTTTCCGTGTCACTCCCTGGTATCGCTTCTAAGTGCATTAAAAATAGCTACTTACGGTTTTTTTAGTTTTCCTGATCGATTGTGGAAAACTTTTAGTTCTCAAAAAATTAAGTTACACCATTTTATTTTAAGTGAATGTTGATAAATATCCAATTTCCCATTGAAAAATAACAACTTATACGGATGGAGAGATAATGCAAAAATCTTGTGACCATATATGGAACGAGGTCCTTGATATTATCAGACCGCAGATAAATGAGCAGAGTTTTAATACTTGGTTTGTACCCCTGAAGCCCAGAACAGTTTCTGATAACACTATCAGCGTTGAAATTCCCGGTAAATTCTTTTCAGAATGGCTCGATGAGCATTATAAAAACCTGATCTCTTCTGCACTGGAGGATGTAATTAATCAGGGTGCTTCGATAAAATATGTAGTCAACAGCTCGAATGGGAATAATGGGAAAAAAGAAGCGAATGCCAGGGCTCGTAAGGAAGAGATAATTCCATCATCAGCGAAGACAAAATATATAAAGGACAACCTTTCCAAATTCAATCTCAGATATAACTTCGATAACTTCGTTGAGGGTCCCTCAAACCAGTTTGCTAAAGCTGTAGCAATGGTTGTTGCGGAAAAGCCGGGGAAAACAAAGTTTAATCCGCTATTAATATGGGGTGGTGTAGGGCTCGGGAAGACGCATATCGCCCAGGCGATAGGGATTCACGGTATCGAAAATAAAAGCCTGAAAACGGTAAGTTATGTCTCTTCCAAGCAGTTCACTATGGATTTCATCAGTGCGATCCAGAGCAAAAGAACGAAGGAATTCAGCAGTTTTTATGATAAAGTGGATATGCTGATTGTAGACGACATTGAGTTCTTCATCGGCAAAGAATCAACACAGGAACAATTCTTTCATACCTTTAATACTCTGCATTTAAAAGGAAAACAGATTGTCCTGACTTCTGACCGTCCGCCCAGGGAGTTTTCCGGGCTGGATATTGAGGAACGCCTGACATCGAGGTTCCAGAATGGACTTGTTGTGGATATCAAAGCCCCCGATCTCGAGACGAGGGTGGCAATTTTAAAAAGGAAAGCCGGTGAGGAAGGTGTAAATCTTGATTCGGAAGTTGCTCTTATGATGGCTACGCATATCTCCAAAAACATCAGAGAGCTCGAGGGAGCGTTAATAAGGCTTCTCGCGTATGCTTCTATGATGGGTCAGCAGATCGATACTAATCTTGCCCGTACAGTTCTTAAAGACCTGAAAGTCTATGAAACGAAACCTATTTCAATTGAAGATATACAAAAAATGGTTGCCGGCCATTATGACCTGAACGAGAACCTTTTGAGGGATAAAACAAGGAAGCAGGAAATAGTTCTTCCCAGGCAGATAGCTATGTACCTCGTAAAGGAAATGACAAATTATTCACTCAAAACTACTGGGCTCCATTTCGGCGGCAGAGATCATACAACAGTTCTACATGCAATCAATACCGTGAACCTGATGATGGAACAGGATGAGCAGATGAGAGAAACAATATCAACTCTGAAACAGAAAATAGGATATAACCAGCTATAATTCTGAATTTCAATTATTTTAAAGTAATTTTCATACGCCCTGTAAGATAACGGGGCGTTTTTTTTGAGCTCTTTCTTTCTTGCTTTTTCATAAGGTTTTCTTTACTTTCTGTTGTAATCAGGAATAATCATTCCCGGCAACTGGTATTTAACAGTATATATTTTGTAATACGATCAGTAAATAATTTTCAAAGGAATCTTCCATGAATAGAAGATCAGCAATATTATCTATGATATTACTTGCTTTATTACTTGCAGGATGTGCTTCAAACCGGGAGACTGCAGTTGATAATACAGATTCCGATAAGCCGAAAATACTCCCGGCGAATATTCCTCCAAATCATGCGAGGATAGTCGGCAAAATAATAAAAGTATATCCGGAGCTGAGTTCGAATTTAGACCATCCTTCATCAAAAGTACCGTATTTTGCAGAAATAATGATCGAGGAAATGAAAGGAATGGGTATGGCTTTCCCGGGAAGCCTTTCGCGGGGAAAGACTATTAAAGTCAGGTTCTCTTTTACTCTCAGTCCGACAATAGACCATTTCCCCGGGCTGAAAAACCATCTCCCGGGTTTGAATGTAAATGACAGGTTCAGTGCAGACTTACTTGGAACTGATTCAAGATCGGGCGGTGTGGAATATACTATCGATACTTATATTAAAAAATAGGATACTCAAATGAAATATGCTATTTTCAAATCTATGTGTATGTTGATAGCTGCCGGCCTGCTAATTACGTTGGCACTGCTCTCTGATAATGGAAAGATTCCTGATATAGAAAGTAGGCTTTCAGATAGTATCAGGCCAGATTCTGAGCTTTCCGCAATTGGGAGAAATGATAATCCTAATGGCAGGGCTGAATTTGAACTAATGCGTTTGAAGGATCCTATGACTGGTGAAATCCCTGAAGGTATAAGGAAAAAAGAGGTTGCTTTTTCCAAAAGTATACCACCTGTTGAGAAGGTTCTTCACAAAAGGAAAAATGCTAAAACCTTTGAATGGAAACATCGTGGACCATTTAATGTTGGAGGCAGGACAAGGGCATTTGCAATTGATGTCTCAGCGGCATGGGAGACAACTATGCTTGCTGGCGGTGTATCAGGAGGTATGTGGAAATCGACCAACAGCGGAAATACCTGGTATAAAACAACAGATCCGGTCCAGCTTCATAGTGTTACATGCCTGATTCAGGATACGCGGGATGGAAAGACCAATAACTGGTACTACGGAACCGGAGAATATTCCGGTAATTCAGCATCCGGAAGAGGTGCTCCATTTAGAGGCGATGGGATCTTTAAATCGACTGACGGCGGTGAAAGCTGGGAAATCCTGGATTTTACATCCTATGGTGCGCCACAGGATTTCAATACATTCGATTATGTCTGGAACATGGTTATTGATACTTCGAATTCTGTAGATGACGAAATATATGCTGCTACTGCAGGAGGTATATTCAGAAGTCTTGACGGGGGAGATACATGGACAGAAGTTCTTCCAAATACCGGATATTATGTCGATATTGCCATAACATCCAATGGTGTTTTATATGTTACCTCAAGTACTGGCAGTACAATCGAGAATCCCGGAATATATAGATCGGAAAATGGTGATGTCGGCAGTTGGGTGAATATTACTCCCGAAAGTTTTCCTGATTCTTACCGGAGAATTGTATTAGATACAGCTCCGTCAAACGAAGATATTGTCTATTTTCTCGGCAATACTCCGAGTTACGGTTTTAGTAATGATTCCGATTATGGTCTCTCAACTGAATATCATAGTTTCTGGAAATATAAATATCTTTCCGGTGATGGTTCCGGAAACGGGGGAGTCTGGGAAGAAAGAAGCGATAATTTACCGGATTATGAAAATTCCATTGGTGATTTCATTTCTTTTAATTCATATACGATGCTGATCGAAGTATATCCATCGGATACGAATACTGTATTTATCGGAGGTACAAATCTTTATCGTACTGACGATGCTTTTGCTACTAATGATAATACTTATTGGATTGGAGGATATTATAGTGAATCATCCTCAATTCAGACAACACTTGATCACCATCCTGACCAGCATGGAATTGTTTTTTCCAACATATGGGATGAGCGCATATATTCAACACATGATGGTGGAATCAGTAAAACCTCGGAAGGTCTTCATCAAGGATCATTCTGGGGTAAGTGGAGTTCTCTGAATAAGGGATATTTAACAACTCAGTACTATACTGTTGCCATCCCACAGAACAGCAGTAACGATGATCTGATAATTGGAGGTATGCAGGATAACGGATCATTTATGGTAGATGAAGAGAGTACAAATAACAGCTGGGTGGAGGCAAATGGGGGCGACGGTTCCTATGCGGCGGTTTATGGTAGGGGAAGCGTATTAGACACTGTCCTGGTGTCTTCACAGAATGGGACAACCTTTAAAATGGCAATTTATGATAATGGCGGTACTAACGGCTGGGTCCAGATAAATCCGGATATAGGCGATGTTGCGATATTCATAAATCCATTTATACTTGATCCGAATAACAGGGATATATTATATATGGCAGGCGGACAGGCTCTCTGGAGACTTTCAGATCTGGGAGGGATAGATCTGGATTATACACAGACTACAAAAGATGATCTCTGGGAAAAAATCACTACTGGAATGACCATTGACGGAAATGTTGGAGCCATAGCTGTTTCAAAGTCACCTGCTAATGTAGTTTATTTTGGAACGAGTGAAGGGGAGATATACAGGATAGACAATTCTACTTCAGTTTCACCAACGGTGACTAATGTGTTCACGGGTAAGGGATTACCATCAGGGGGATATGTGAGCTGTCTTGCGGTAGATCCCTACGATGCAGACAGAGTGTTTGCAGTTTTCTCGAATTACGAAGTACTGAGTATTTTTTATTCAGAGAACGGCGGCTCATCCTGGACTGCGGTTTCAGGAGATCTGGAGGAATTTACTGACGGTACAGGCAGCGGCCCCTCGGTAAGATGGCTGGCGATACTTCCTGATAACGGAAACTATACATATTTTGCGGGAACAAGTACAGGGCTATATTCGACAACGACTATTGACGGTATGAACACTGAGTGGGCACAGGAAGGAGCATTGACTATCGGGAACGTAGTTGTGGATATGATTGCCGCAAGAGAGGTGGATGGTGAGGTGGTGGTAGGTACTCACGGAAACGGTGTTTACAGCCGGGATTTTACAACACCTGTTGAACCGGATTTAGATAATCCGGTCCCGGATGAATTCGAGCTTCTCCAGAATTATCCGAATCCGTTTAATCCGTCGACAACTATCTCATTCGACCTCCCGAGAGCAGAGAGAGTTACAGTCGAAGTCTTCAATATGCTTGGACAGAAGGTAAGGACACTGGCAGCAAATGACCTTAAGGCGCCCGGAAGGAACAGGATAATGTTCGACGGTTTGAACGACAGCGGAGCAAGGCTCGCATCGGGTGTATATATTTACCGTATCAAGGCAGGAAAATTGGTTAAAAGCAAGAAAATGTTATTGATAAAATAACAGATCTTCCGCAGAACACAAGAAAGAGATTTTTTGAGAAGTATAACAGAAATCTACTGTTAACTGAATAATAGAATCCCTCTTAGTCTCCTCTTGCAAAGGGGGATATTTATACCCGCATGCTGTTTTCAGTTCTCTTTGATCGGATATCGGATTCGATTTTGTATTTATCTTTTAAGTTTATAATCAAATCGCTTTATCGGTAGTCACAGGCTTCAGCACGCGTAGAATTCTATTGCGTAAACAAAGCCGCAGTCCTTACCCGAAATCTATTATACATCAATTTACTGAAACGCAATTAATACTGAGTTTTTTCCATTTCGTCCCGAGGCTTCGGGACTCTGGTCGAAATGACAGTGAAAAGTTTTGTCATTATAATTTAGAAACCAGTTTTCAGCGAGGAATGAGGCAAACCGGGAAATCTCAGCACATTTTAACAGGTTAGAATAAGATGAGAAATGATAGTGCAATAAAACATAAATGCAATTCCCGTAAGTTTCTTGGAGGAATCCAGTATTAGTGAAGTTATTTCTTATAAAGTTTAGACATGTATTCCTGTCAGTCACTAAAACTCTATTATTCTATAACTGGGATGTGAATCAGGCTACGTTAATATCACCAATAATCGAAGAGACGTCGATATGCAGTCGTTTTTTCTGCTCGCTATAGTTATCCGCCCTGAAGAAGACGTTCCTGAAAAAACCATCTGATACTTCATCATAAATCTTGATCTTGCCGATTACGGCATTACCACGAGCTTTTACAGCAAAATCCTTCGGGAGAGTAATGTGGATGTCGCCGATGATATTAGTCAGCTTTATGGTTCGTTCTCCCGGTGGAAAATCTATTTCACTCAAGTTGATATGCGTATCACCGATTATACTTGTTCCTTCTCCACCCTGGAAATTTTTTGACGTGAATCTGATTGAAGTGTCTCCAAGGAGATTTATACCTGCGATGGAATCATACCCTCTCTCACCTGCAGGAGGCGGTGAACCGGGTTGATCTCCCGGTGCATTTTCCGACCCCGGAGATTGCCTGCTTCTTTTAAGGATATACCAGCCGATCAGTATCAGCGCGACAGGCCAGAGATCACCAATAAAACTGAAAAAATTAAATCCAAGGAATTCCTTCAAAATGAAGATAATTCCAAGCGAAATCAGTATGAATCCTGCTATTCTGGTGCCATTGTTCTGGTTATTGTTATCAGTCATCTCTACGCTTTGTTTGAAATTTATTCTTCTAAAGATACGGATATACTAATAAAAAGTTTTAGATAATAAAAATATATTAAAGTCTGGAATAATCTACTATATAGAAAAGCCGGATAGCCTACTCTTGAGGGAAAAAAATCTAACATTTTTTCCGTGTGGTTGCATAATTGAATATACTCCGGACAACAAGTTTCTCCTCACCGTTTTGTTCCTCCACAGGCTCTTCCTCCGGATTATAAACATACCCTTTACACTTGATTACGGGTGAGTTATAATTGAACTTGAAACGATATGGATCTTCGACAGGTATTTCGAAATTCTTTGTCCCGCCTTTTCTCGGTTCCGCTTCGGCTATGTCCGGCTCGAAAACAGAATCATCACCACCCTCAATTGCATCTTCGGTAGAGTTCAACAGGGCATCGATTTCGTCCTGGCTTAAAGGCGCTGCCATCTAAATCCTTTCAGGGAAAGTCTTTTATGACTGATATTTAATATATCGCTTTGTCAATTTCCAATATAGTAAAAATATGAACCTTACAAAAGAATTTTTGTGTTTTTTTTATAGATAATTTTGATTATTATCGTAAATTATAGAATGCAGTATTTTATATGATCGAATGAAGGTTCATAAATGGCTGAAAGATAATGGACGAGAAAAAAACCATCCTGATATTGGATGATACAAAACCTATCAGAATTCTTCTTCTTAAGAAATTTGAGAAGACATATAACTGCCTGCTCGCGGATAATCCAAAGAATGCAATTGATATTGTTGAAGAATATGGAGACAAGATTTCTCTGATAATATCGGATTATGAAATGCCGGGTATGAACGGGTATGAATTTCTCAAGATCGTACATTCCAGGTGGAAGAATATTCCTGTTATTATGCTTTCTGCTACACTGAATGAGGAAAGAATTAAAGACCTCGTCAACCTGGGTGTAAAAAAATTCATAGCGAAACCTGTTAATCTTCAGAGACTTGTTTCCGAAATGAATATAATTTTAGAATAATTTGCCCAACAGATTTACTAATGAGTGAAATTCCTGAGAAAATAAGAGCCGTACTCCTTGACATTGCCCGGGATTCCATAAAGTCTGAAGTTGAAGGCAAAGCAGCAATGAGATATGACAACGATGATGCATTTGAGCCTATCGAGGCAAGCGGTGTATTTGTCACTATAAAAAATAAAGGTGAGTTAAGGGGTTGCATCGGCCATATACACCAGGAAGTCCTGACGGTCGAGACTCTAAAAGAGGTGGCTGCCAGCGCAGCTGCTAATGATCCAAGGTTTAATTCCGTTATTGAAGATGAGTTGAACGATATAGATATAGAAATCACTGTGCTTACCCCGTTCAAAAAGATCGGCTCTACAGACGAGATCGAGGTAGGAAAACACGGTCTATTCGTTAAATGTGGATACAATCAGGGCCTCTTGCTCCCCCAGGTTGCAACTGAAAATAATTTTACTAAAACTGAATTTCTTGAGCATACCTGTTTGAAAGCCGGACTGAGTATGGATGCCTGGAAAGAAGATAAAACAGACATTTTCATTTTTTCCGGTGAAGTTTTCGGAGAACGTACCGATAACTAAAGTAGATGGCAATATAAGTTCATTGTGACTTATAATATTTCTCCGATAATCTTATATAACACTAAAATTAAGGATGATAGTGTAAAATGCCTTCCTCACAGAAAATAGGAAGTTTTCGTCCTCTTACTTTCCGGCATAGCGGCGAACCAGTAAGACCTGTGCGTCCTCAGGCACCCGATAGAGAACCATCTATGAAAGGTGTTAAATTTGCCGGTGAAGTGACTTTCTCTGAATTTGCGAGAAACGTAAGAGAGCGAAGTCAGTTCAGTCCACAAGAATTGGGCAGAGGAGCAGTGCGTTTACAGAAGTTTACAGGTATCAGCTTGAATGTTACTATATAAAAGGCATACTTGTTAGTGTTCACAGATCTGTTTTCTCCTGTTACTTTGATGTTGATTGTTACCGGTTTTCTCGGCGGTACCTGCGCGGGGCTGTTAGGTCTCGGCGGTGGTGTTGTTATGACTCCGCTGTGTGCGATTATCTACCCATTAATCGGTGTCGATGAAGATGTACTTTTCAAAGTGATCTTCGGCACTAATTTTCTAATCATTCTTATCTCAACCTCTATAAGTACCTATAGATATCAACGAAAAAATTTAATTCTCTGGCGGGCTACATTTCCACTTGCGCTTTCTGCAGTGATTGGAGTACTTATCGGGGTGTTTTTTGTAGACAGGGCATCTAATAGACTTTTAGAGATGTTCTTTGGATTTTTTGCTCTGATCGCCGGGATAAGAATGTTCATAAAATTTGAAGAGGTAAAAAATAAAGAACCCGTATTTTCATTCCCGATCCTGGCGCTTACAGGTATGATCTCGGCGATTGTCGGGGCTTTTGCGGGTGTAGGCGGCGGGATAGTCATGATACCTGTTATGATACTTCTGCTTAATTTTAGAACCCGGAATTGTCCTCCTACAACTAACAGCGTTATGATATTCACAGCCCTGGCAAGTATGATCGGTTATATGATAATCGGATGGGAAAATCCTCTTGTCCCTGAGAACTCTCTTGGATTTGTATATGTAGGGGCAGGGCTGCCGCTCGCCTTAGGAGCGGTTTTCGGAGCCCCAACCGGAACCTGGCTGAATTCGAGAATATCAACTGCCCTACTGAAAAAGATATTCGCAGTAGTATTGTTTATTGTTTTTTTAAAGATGGTGATATTTTAACGGCCGGCCAGGGTAGATAATGCTATATCCGGGTAGTTCGTAATTATACCGTCAACCCCTTTTCGAACAAGTGTTTTCATCCTCTTTTCCTTATTCACAGTCCAGACAACAACCTTTTTCTTTTCGTTGCTAGCCCATCTCATGAACCTTGGATCAATAAAAGACCAATGAGGGTGAAGTTCTGTGATCCGGTTTAGCAGGCTGTACCTTCGTATATATGAGTTTTCCTGAAAAAGCGGCTTTAATATCTCTCTTGGAGTGAGGATTTTTGCCAGCTCTATCCTGTTGCTGATTTCTTTCAGAGTTTTTAGGACTGTAACTTTGGAAGATGAGATAATGACATTCTCTGTCATATTAGTCTCAGTGACTAAATCCCAAATGTTTCTCTCGATCCCGGGATACAGGCGAGAACCGAATTTTATCTCAATGATGACTCTTGCATTTCCCCTGATGAAATCTAGTATCTCACTCAGCAGAGGAACTTTCTCTCCTTTAAACTCATTGCCGAACCAGAAACCGGCATCGTAGGTGCGAAGTTTTGAATATTTCGTATTACAGACTTTTCCATGACCGTTAGTTGTTTTGGTCAGGACGGCATCGTGCAGCACTACGATCTCACCATCTGAGGTCTGATGAACATCGAGCTCGATCTCCTTTGCTCCAAGCTCGATTGCTTTCTGGAATGAAGCCATCGTGTTCTCAGGAGCATAGCCGGAAGCTCCTCTATGTGCTATAATTCGGATATCAGACATAATAGTTTACAGACCGCATAGAGGCGGAACCGTTTCTAATATTGATATTTCTTTTCACGGGTTGATTACTGGAAGACGGCTTTGATAGTCCGCCATCCCTGGTTCAGTTTTGAGATGCCCGGAGAAAAATGGAGGACTGTCGAGTATGCAGGTCTACCGTTATGAGTAATTATCTTCAGCCGGTAGTAGAATTCTTTTGAGCTGTATTTGCAGAAATTAGGATCTATATATACGTACTGTTGTTTGCTGCCTCGCGGATTAAACCTTTTCAGAGATGAAAAATCTTTATTATTGAAACTGAATTCAAGAATATATTCGCTGATCACTTCTTCGTTTACACTGTTCCATTTTAGAATTCCGTTATCCGCAGTGCTTTCAAGATTGAAATCGGAAATTACCTGGCCGGAGAAAGTGAAAACAGTTGAAAGGAATACAAAAAATATACTGAATGAAAGAGTAACAAATGTTTTTTTCATGGATGAGAGTCTCACTAACAAATATATCTGAAAAGTCCCAACAATAGAATTCGCAAAGTTAGTTCATATTATAAAAAAAGTCAAGATGTTTTTAAGGTAAAAATTGAGGCTGATTTGTGAAATAACATAATCTTAACATTTGACATTGTTCCCGCCGGATTTTTTATTGGAATGATAGCAGAAGGAATATTGTTTTCAAAACCGTGATATTTTCTATTGCATAAGTCAAAGATTTTGGCAATAATGTTATCTTAAATAAATCAGATCAGAATCGAGTTATGAGCAGAAGTTCAATGAAGGGCAAAAAAGATTACAGTGAAGAAGATTCACTGGGTAAAGTATATGACCACCGTCTGATGGTCAGGCTTATCAAATATCTTCTGCCTTATAAGCTTACTGTCTTTACGGCATTTATCCTGCTGTTGATGTCGTCGATCCTGATGCTCGCACCACCTATACTGACACAGTATGCGATCGACAATTATATTGTGCCCGGTAATTCGGATGCCCTGCTCAATATTGCTCTGTTATATATAGCGATAAACATCCTCGGATTTATTTTTCAGTACTTTCATTACTATATGATGCATATGACAGGGCAGAGGGTGATGTTCGACCTGAGAAAACAGATATTTACGCATCTTCAGAAGATGTCGGTAACTTTTTTCAACAAGAATCCGATTGGCAGGCTGATGACAAGGCTGACAGGGGATGTCGATGCATTGAACGAAATGTTCACCAGCGGCGTTGTTACAGTCTTCGGTGATCTCCTCCTCCTGACAGGGATCATAGCCGTTCTATTCTACTATAACGTAACTCTCGCCTTAACTGCTATTTCTGTCGTTCCGCTGCTTTTTTTCGCCGCACTGCTTTTCAAAGTGAAGGCAAGGGGAGGATTCAGAGCTGTCAGGATTTACATCGCGAAGATCAATTCTTTCCTGCAGGAGAATATCACGGGAATGAAGATTGTTCAGCTTTTTAACAGGGAAGACAAGAATTTCGAGCAGTTCGACGAGATAAATAAAAAGCACCGGAATGCATGGATCAGAACGGTAATGTATTACGCCTTCTTCTTTCCCTCTGTTGAAATTCTGAGCGCTGTATCGCTTGCATTGATACTTTATGTCGGCGGGCTGAAAATTACAGGTGGTACGCTGACCTGGGGAATACTCGTGGCATTCATCCAGTATGCTCAGAGGTTCTACCGTCCGATTCAGGACCTTAGCGAAAAATACAACGTGTTCCAGAGCGCTATGGCGTCGTCAGAGAGGATATTCAAGCTGCTCGATAAAGAAGAAGAGGACCGTGATCCGGCAGATGCAGTAGAGCTCGGTGAGATCAGTGGTGAGATCGAATTCAGGAATGTCTGGTTTGCCTATAAAGATGAAGAATGGGTGCTCAAGGATGTATCATTCAGGATTAAACCCGGTGAAAAGACTGCAATTGTAGGCGCAACAGGGGCAGGGAAGACTACGGTGATATCGCTTCTGAGCAGGTTCTACGATATCCAGAAGGGGCAGATCCTTATTGACGGTGTCGATATTAAAAAGATACGAAGGGAAAACCTTAGACGGAATATAGGAGTAGTTCTTCAGGATGTTTTCCTGTTTTCGGGGACTGTGGAGGAGAATATTACTCTGAATAATCCGGAAATTTCAAGAGAACTGCTGATAAGTTCAGCCAAGGACGTTAACGCTCACCATTTTATAACGAAACTCGAGAACGGTTATGATGAAGAGGTGCGAGAGCGGGGAAATAACTTTTCCACCGGGCAGAAACAGCTTATTTCATTCGCCCGCGCGCTTGTTTACGATCCAAAGATACTGGTTCTGGATGAAGCTACATCGAACATCGATACCGAGACCGAGATTCTGATACAGGCTGCTCTAAGCAGGCTGATGTACGGCAGGACATCTATAATCATAGCGCACAGACTCTCAACTATCAAGAATGTAGACAGGATTATCGTAATGCATAAGGGGAGCATCAGGGAGATGGGATCCCACCGCGAACTCCTCGAACAGGAGGGTGTTTACTACAGGTTATACCAGCTGCAGTACAAGGAACAGGAAATGGCATTCAACGGCGCCGTAAATCCTTAATAATACTTGGTTAACGCTGTCAATCTTCAAAATATCCGCATTAACTTCTATTTCTGTAACAAAATTATAAAAATACCGTAATTTAAAAGTAGACTGTATGTGAGGCTCCCCGATCCGAAATTGATGCGACTGCCTGTAGACAGATGACGCAGGATCTAATTTTGAAAAGGTTGTACCGGGTAGCCGCAGGCATTAGCCTGCGTTTTTAAGTAAAGATGTATATGAAAACATATCTCAGGACAAATTTTAAATAAAGTGAGGTCAAAAATGAAGAAAGGGTCAATAGTATTCGTTTTAATATTGCTTCTTGCATCAGTTTCCGCAGCGCAGGACAAACTGAATCTGGATGACTGTATTAATATAGCACTAAAGAATAATACTCAAATCATTAATGCAGAAATGCAGCTAAACATTGCTAAATCTAATAGACTTGCTTCATGGGGTGGGATTTTACCAACATTGAACTTCAGCGCAAATCCATATAGCGGGCGTTATAGAGCTCAATCAATCTACGAAGACTTTGTTGTTGTAGGAACAGATTCAACAGGTAATGTAATTAGGGAGAAAAGAATTGTTACTAATCCTGAGAATACGACATATAGTTATAGCTTTCAAGTAAACTATAATCACGACGTATGGAATAACGGAAGAAATATCAGGCAAATACAAAGAGGAAATTCAGCGGTTAACTCTTCAAATTTCAATATGTTGAATACGGCTGTAACTACAATTCAGACAGTAAAGCAAAGGTATTATGAGCTATTAAGAGCAATTGAGCAAAAAGATGTATTCGATCAGTCTCTGGAATTAGCACAGAACCAGCTTAATACAGCCGAAGTTCAGTATAGTGTTGGAACTGTACCTCAGAATGATGTGCTGAGATCTCAATCCAGTGTTGGACAGGCAAGAATCAGTCTTCTGAACCATGAATTAACGATCGAGAATGCCAGGCATCAACTTAATCTTGCTTTAGGAAGAGAAATTGATGAAATAATAGAAATTGATAAAGCTACTGACCTTTCGGTAAATTATAATGTCAATTTATCCAATTTACTTCAGAATGCTTATCAACATAATCCGAATCTTTTTAGGTTGGAAGAAGATATTAAAGGTGCCGGTCTTGATCTGAAAATCGCGAAATCATATCGATATCCATCTCTATCTTATTATGTTGCCTATTCAAGGACTAATTCAGAGTTTAACCAATTATATAAGAATTTTGATCAGAATTATAACATATTTTTTGGTGCAAGTTTGAATTTTACTATATTTGATGGTTTCCAGATAAGAGATAATGTTCAGCGTACCGCAAATACTCTTGAGATCAATGAGGCAAATTTTGAAGATGGAAAAAGAATTCTTCAATCAAATATAAAATCTGCTTATTTAAGCTTAGTATCCTTTGACGAGCAGATCAAGATCGGTGAGACTATGGTTGAAGCTGCTCAGGAAAACTATCGCTTACAGGACGAAAGATATAGGATCGGATCAGGGACTCTTCTTGAAATGATAGATGCTAGATCCCAACTTGCAAGCGCAAGATTTACCCTTGTGCAGTTAAGATATAATGCCAAGATCGCGGAATCTCAGCTAGAAGCGGCTGTTGGTTCAATGGACCAGAAGTACATGGATATGATCGGGAAAAAATAACGGGCATGTAAATATCAGTGAATTATAATCGATATCGATTGTAGTTCTAATCGTAAGAAATATACCGGGCCTCGTAAAATGAACTTTTAACGGGGCTTGAACGTTCTAAGAGAATAGAAAAGCACTGGATTCCTGCTATTGCTCTACACAAGACTATATTGAAGCTGTGCCGGAACCTTTCTCTTGTCATCCTGAACTTGTTTCAGGATCTGATATACAGAAAGTGCTGTAATCCCAACTTTGATGGGAAAGGCAGAATTCAGCATGACAGGGGAGATATAGCTGCTCTCTGTTGGTGTTTTCACCAACAGAGTCAGGGTGTATCGGTGAAAACACCGACACACAGCAGAGAATATTTTTACCGGTTTGTACAGGTTTCAAACGTGAAACGGTAATTAAATCAAGGATAATGGCACTCACAAACTTGCCTGCTCCTTACTGCTAAGCAGTATCAGGAGATTGTGGGTGATTATAAACAAAAAAACACTGCGGAAGAACAATGAACGAAAAAGTTATCGAAATAAAGGATCTCGAACGGACTTATATAATGGGAACAGAAGAAGTACATGCTCTCAGGGGAGTCAACATGGACATCCGCGCGAATGAATACCTCGCTGTTATGGGGCCCTCCGGTTCGGGAAAGTCAACTCTGATGAATATTGTAGGATGCCTCGACACCCCGACTAAAGGTTCATATACATTTACCGGTGAGAATGTCAGCACTATGTCCGATGACCAGCTTGCCTCCATCAGGAACAGGGAGATCGGATTCGTTTTCCAGACATTCAACCTGCTTGCCAGGGCTACAGCCCTGCATAATGTAGAGCTTCCACTGATCTACAGCGGAGTCCCGGCTGCGAAACGCACAGAGATGGCGAAGGCAGCCCTAAACAAGGTAAACCTGGGGGACAGGATAACTCATAAACCGAACGAGCTTTCGGGAGGCCAGAGGCAGAGAGTCGCAATAGCGAGAGCGCTTGTGAACAATCCGTCGATAATCCTGGCAGATGAACCTACAGGAAACCTCGATTCGAAAACAGGTGATGAGATCCTCGAGCTTTTTGAGAACCTGCATAAGAACGGCAATACAATAATCATGGTAACCCACGAGGAATACGTAGCCGCCAAGACTAACCGGATAATCCGGCTGCGCGACGGACTCGTCGAATCCGATGAAATGAAAAATTAGATAATAGATTGATTTCATAAACAACTACTACCCGGACTGAACTAACCGTCCGGATTTTTGTTATTGGCCGTCGTTTCCCATTTCCCTTAGATTATCCGCCAGTTCCTGAACACAATCAGCCATCTGGTTATACATCATCTGTTTTTCATATTCCATCG
>JANQEH010000291.1 GCA_028278455.1 bacterium | reverse complement strand
AGCTTTCTGCAAAGATTGTTGTGACTCACCTAAAGTTTTCAAAGGTTTATATGCCATCACTATAAGAGCGGCAAACTGTGCAAAATCTGCAATATACATGTCCTGTGCAAGTATCCTGTAACCGCAGAATAGTATTACAGCCGTCATACCAATAGTACTCATGAATTCGTTTGTCGGCTTCAGAAAAGCAACGAGTCTGGATGCCCTCATTGAATAGGCGTAATTTGAATAGGTCTTCTGGTAGAACCTTTCTGCTTCGTATTTTTCCCGGTTGTACGTCTTTATGATCTTAACCGCTGAGATCGATTCCTGGAGGAATGCATTTATATCTGCAATCTTTGCCATTATCTTCCGGCTTGCCCTTCTGATCGCCCGGGCGAATATCCTGATTACTATTCCAGTTGCCGGAAAAACTGCCAACGCGAACAATGTTAACTTCCAGTCAGTCAGCAAGAGTGCAGTCACAAATATCACGCTCATAACGAATGACTGTATCAATACGACCATAGAACCGAATGACTGTTCAATTATCTGCACATCGTTAGTAAGACGTGCCATTATCTCACCAGTCTTTCCCTTTTCGAAGAAATCCATCTTCATTCTCAGCAGATGGGAATAAAGTTCATCACGAAGTCTTTTTACAATCTTCTGGATTACCGAATTCATCAGATATTCTTTCGAATAAACAAAGAGCCCCTTGAAGACCATCAATAATATCATAAATCCGCCAAGCTTTACGAGAATATCCCGCGCCTGGTCAGCATTGTTAATCGTAAACTCAAAAGGTTCGAGGAAAAGTCTTTTCTCATCTATAATGTGGAGAGTTGCCTCTACGATCCCCCTGTCTTTCAGGCTATCCCCTATCTGGCTCAATCCGTCTATCAGCCATCCGAATATCGGTGCCATCGCAGCATCAGCAATCCCCATAAATACAGTGCACAGTACTCCTGCTGTAATTCTGAACTTATGTCTGCCCAGGTAACTGTAAAGCCTTTTAAAAGTTCCTTTACTGCCTTCTGTATCCATATCAGCTGATCTTCCGAGGTATTTTTCAGTGTTCAAACTTTTAAATGTAGTAAAATCTGAATATTATTGCAATTTTTTAATTATATTGTATTAACCGGTCAAAGTAGAAATTCCCCTAATCGACTATCAACAAAATAGACGTAGAGAACTAAGGAAAATATATAATGTCAGGTGAAATAAGAAAAATAAGAATATCCGTAATAAAAAGGTCAATAAATCAGGATCTTATCGATGAGTATATCGATGATGAATATAAGGATATGGGCCTTTGTAACATGTTTAAGGATAAGCAGGAATTCATCATTGATCCTTACGAATTTCCTAAAGAATTCTGCGACTGCTGTGCTCATGCCTGGGCTGACATCCGTGGTGATATCATGCTGCTGGCTGCCGGGGGAAGTATGCCCGGTATTAATAAACCGGGAGTTGTCATTTCCGGCTGTACAGACTGGTTCAGGCCTGTATATTTCAAGCTCGAAAGGATTGAATAGATATATTTTATGTTACTGAGTAAAATTCCGGGCACATTCTCCGAGATTTCTCGGCTTAGCTCGAAATGACAAACAGACTAATGCCACTTCGACAGGAGGCATACCGCAAATTTATTTGGACATTGTGATGAAATCTCAAGCATGAATTGAGAAGTAGTCCAAATAGTCTAATAGGACAAATATTATAAACAGATAGAAAACTATGGATGAATACGTAAAAAAACTCGATGAAACATTTCCGGTAAGGGAGAATATCCTGAGGAGGGTTATAAAGCACCTTGATCTGCCTGAGGATGGCCACGGTCTCGATGCCGGGTGCGGACTGGCGCTGCAGACAATTATTATTGCAGAGGAGACAGGACCGGAAAGCAGGATAACAGGACTTGACATATCATCATCACTGCTTGGCGCTGCAGCTTCCGTAATTGTCGATGCAGGTTACGCGAAACAGATTACACTTAAGCAGGGCAGCATTGAAAATATCCCCTTCGAAGACAATACTTTTGACTGGGTGATCAGCATAGACTGCGCCTGTTATGCTCCGATGGACAAGTTGATGGTCGTGAAAGAGTTGAAAAGAGTCGTTAAACCAGGTGGTTCTATTAATATATGTTTCTATTCTTCCCAGCAGCTGCTGCCGGGATATCCTGATATCGAGACAAGGCTGAATACCACAGCGTCAGGTTTGGCTCCGTTCAAAGAGGGAGCGAAATCCGAAGATCATGCGAATAGAACTTCCGGGTGGCTCAGGAGAACAGGTTTAAAGGTTATAACTGCAAAAACTTTCACTGCGGATTTCTCAGCACCCCTTGAGGATAAAATAAAAGCGGGATTACTCTCACTGATAAAAATGCGATGGGAACCATATAAGGATGAGCTTCCTACGGAGACAATTGATAAATTCAGAAACCTGACAGATCCGGAGTCTCAAGAAAATATACTGGAACATCAGGATTATTACGGATTTATAACTTATACTCTTTTCAGCGGTGTTGTGTAGAGTATTATTTATTTAAAAAGACGGCTCATGTTGGACTTTTCGAGGCGGATCGTGGTTTTTTCATCGATAGTGAGGGGAACCATCCATGAGTATCTCCTTACTATATTCCCCGAAAGCGCATAGATGAAATAAAGATCTCCGGGAACATCGGTTATATCCTCCTCACCTGCAATAACTCTCAATGCATAAATATAATACTCCCCGTTCTCAACCTTATCGAATTTGAATTTCCCTGCCCCATCGACTTCGGATTTCATTACCACGTTGTTATCAATGAGATTGCCGATATAAAGGTTATAGTTTTTCTGCCTTTCAAGAAGCTGATCCCGTTTCGTTTTATATAGTTTACCCGCATCCTCTTTATTCTTGAGAATCTCATCAAGATAGTTTTTTGCGTTGATATACCGTCTATCCTGTCTTACCCTGTCGCCGAAAGCCATCTTGAAACTCAGCTCCTCTTCGTATGCCTTTGCTGTTGCAGCTTCTTTCTGCTCATCGAGAAAAATTACAGAATCCTCCAGTGCTTTGTACCTCGCATCGTAATCTGACATGACCGAGTTTAGCAGATCTCCGATCTTCCCCGATATCAGGAAAACTTTCATGCTGTCCGGCCTGGCTCTGCTGCTGGCTTCATCAATATTGAAGATTATTTCTCCCTCGAGACTCCCGAACTTGTTTAGGTAATTATAGACCGCATAAGAAGTCAGCCCAATACCGAATACCACCAGGAATCCAAGAAATAGTTTTACGAATGTCTCTTTGCCCATATCAGATATATTATTTCACCTAATTATTCTTAACCATTTTGACTAAAAAGAACATGTCATTTCGAACGTAGCCGAGAAATCTCTGCACATGATCCCATTTCTTCACTTTGACATTAATTGTAGTTTGAACTGTTTATTCACCTAATATTTCTTCAGCTATTCTTCCTGCCTCAGATCTTACCTCTTCTACAGTCCCATTATTCTGGATAACATGATCAGATCTGTTTGCGATATAAGACTGATTGAACTGCAGGTTGATTCTTTTAAGCAGTTCATCTTTAGATACACCGTCACGTAACATCAGTCTTTCCAGCCTCACTTTCTCATCTGCAATGATACAGATGATTGAATCGAATTTACTCTGTATACCACTCTCGAATATCAAAGCTGCTTCTACAGCGACAAATTTATACTGCCCTGTCTTTATTCCTTCATCTGTTAACTGCTCAATTTTCTTTCTGACTTCCGGGTGCAGAATAGAGTTTATTCTTCTTACACTTTCCTCATCCATAAATGCAGCCCTAATAAGCTTTTGCTTTACGATAACTCCTTTGTCATCACAGATAGTATCCCTGCCAAATTCCCTGATTATTTTCTTCTGGATCTTTTTATCGCTCCATAATATATCTTTGGAAACTGTATCAGCCCCGATGATCAGGGCCCCGGCCCGGGCAAACTCCGCTGCGACAATTGACTTTCCAGTCCCCATCCCACCGGTAATTGCTACAACCGGGATCCTTTTTCCGGTATCCATATCTTTATTCCTGGAAAATATCCTCTTCACTTCGTTCATCCTCTAGAGATAGTCCGTCAGTTTCGAATGCTCCGTCATCTTCCATTTTAATCTTCAGTTTAAGGTCGTTTGCACTGTCTGCTGCTCTCAGAGCGGTATCAAAGTCAATGGTACCTTCCTTGTATAGCTCATATAAATGCTGATCGAATGTCTGCATCCCTTCGTGAGTACTTGCACCAATTACACTTTTCAGCAGACCGGTCTCTCCTTTGTGGATCAGATCTGCTATCCTCGGGCTGTTCAGCATGATCTCAAGAATCGCTACCCTGCCCTTACCGTCTGACTTAGGGATCAGACGCTGACAAACAACTCCCTTTAAGTTCAATGAAAGCTGCATATATATCATCGGATGTTCATCAGTTGGGAAGAAATTAAGGATTCTTTCAAGCGTCTGGTTGGCATTGTTTGAATGTAAAGTGCTGAATACAAGATGTCCTGTATCGGCAAATGATATTGCTGCCTCCATTGTCTCTCTGTCTCTTATCTCTCCTATAAGCATAACATCCGGCGCCTGACGGAGAGCGCTTTTGAGAGAATTCTTATAACTTAGAGTATCCATCCCGATCTCACGCTGGGTTACAATGCTCTTTTTGTGCGAATGTATGAATTCAAGCGGATCTTCAATTGTTATTATATGCCCGCCTTTACTCGTGTTCCTGTGGTCGATCACTGCAGCAAGACTTGTAGATTTACCTGAGCCTGTTGAACCTGTTACCAGTACCAGTCCTCTTTCAAGAAGCGCCAGTTCAGACATTACCGATGGGAGATTCAATTGCTCCAGTGTAAGAATATTCAGCTTGATCTGGCGTATGACCATTGCAATTGTGTTTCGCTGCTGCATAACATTAACCCTGAATCTTCCGACTCCCGGAATACTGTGCGCAAGGTTCATTTCCAGGTTTCTGTGAAACTCTTCGATCTGATCTTCACGCATAAGGCTGAATGCCATTTCCTTAATCTTATCAGCAGAAAGATTCTCGCTTCCTATCCGAACAAATTTCCCTTTGGCGGTCATCGAAGGCGGAGCACCGACAGCTATGAATATATCCGATCCATCCTGTTTTACCATTGTTTTCAATAAAGCATCTAAATTCATTATTTACCTCAGCATGGATAGTGTATGGAAGTATCTTCAAGATAATGATTTTATTTTGTAATAAGTATAATATTCTGGAATGAAAAATTAAAGAGAATTCTATTGATTTTTTAACAATATCACTTTTTTCAGCAAATCTGACTGATCTGTGATCCCATCAATATTCAGGCCATATTGTTTTTTCAGTTCATTTGCCAGGATCAGGATTTCCGGGACATCCAGTTCAAATGATCTCAGTCGTTCCCTGTTATTGAACAAGGTATTCTTATCACCATCGTATACTATTCCCGATTTGTATAGCACGATGATCCTTTCGGCGTACCTCAGTATGAAATCCATATTATGGGATACGATACACACTGTAATACCTTCTGAGCTCAACCTCGAAATCAGGTTTTCAATGTCTCTAACTCCGATCTGATCTATCCCTAGGGTAGGCTCGTCAAGGAATATTATCTCAGGTTCCATGGCAATGATCCCTGCAATAGCGGCTTTTCTTTGTTCGCCGCTGCTTAACTGCCAGGGCGATCTTTCCGCATAATCCTCAGGAGATAATCCGGTAAGTTTCATTGCAGAATAGACCTTCTCCTTAAGCTCTTTTTTTCCCAGATTATTAGATATCAGACTGAAAGCAATATCATTGAATACGGTCTCCTCGAACAGCTGTTTCTCAGGAAATTGAAATACAAGACCTGTTTTACTTCTGTGCTTTCTCCATTCATTGCTATTCCGGATCTCTTCCTCATTAACATAGATCTTACCATCATCCGGCATCAGAAAACCTGTACAGATTTTCAGAAGAGTCGATTTTCCTACCCCGGTTTTTCCGATGATACCGATCAATTCTCCGTCTCCCAGGTCAACACTGATATTTTTCAATATTTTCTGGTCCGGAGCGGAAGGATAAGCAAAAGAAATATTTTCAAGTATGATAGCCATATCTCTTAAATTGCTATATATCCGAATACTTCATCATCGATCTTCAGATCAGGTAAATACTTCCTGACTTTAATATCCAGGGGAACGTTAACACCGATATTACTGAAATGTTCAAGATTATCTGAGAATACAGTCTGCGGATCTCCGTCAGCAACTATCCTTCCTTTGTCCATTACTATAAGCCTATCGCAGACTGCTGCCTCTCTGGCGAACTGTGTGATTAGAATTACTGTAAAACCTTTATTCTTCCTCTGAATGAATTCAGCTCTCATCAGGTTGAAAAGGTCTTTTCTCTCAACGGGATCAAGAAAGGAAGTAGGCTCATCGAGGATAATGTAAGCCGGATCGGATATCAATGCTGAAGCGATCGCAAGTTTCTGTTTCTGCCCACCTGATAAGTCATGAGGTGATCTGCCTTTGAAATATTCAAGTTTGAATTTTGAGATCTGATCAGCAACGAGTTTTCTCATGATCTCAGGTTCGACGCCCCTGTTTTCGAGGGCAAAAGCTATTTCATGTTCTATAGTATTTGTTATCAGCTGATCATCAGGTTCCTGAAATACGATACTTGCATGGTCATGGATAGTTCCGTCATCGATATAGTCGTCTATAATCCTGCCGTTTATCTCCAGTGTTCCTGATTCGACTGGATGAAGCCCCGCAAGACAGAGCGCAAGTGTGGATTTACCGGATCCGTTCGGCCCAATTATCCCGATGAATTCTTTATCCCCGATCTCAAGATCGATATTGTCCAGGGCTTTCTTAATTTTACAAACCATTCCAGGGTATGAAGCGGTTAATCCCGAACCACTGATCATTTTGGATCACCTGTTCGCCTGATCTCCTCATAAACCTCTAATAATGTGATTTCCTCCCGTTTGGCTATGGCACGGCATTCCTCGAATTCGGGTACTATTTTCTTTTTGCCATTATGTACAAAAGATTTAACGTAAACTTCTCCCCATCGTGTCTGAAGTTTCTCCACTGTTCTGGGGAGTTTGAACCTACCTGTCTCAGACACGCGTATCCCTGAAGTAGAGGTCTCTGAGAATAGTATCTCCGAGAAATTTCTGGCAGCGTCAGGTTCACACAGAACTGTTATCTGGTTTCCCTGCCTTCCTTTTTTCATTAAAACAGGGGAAACGAATACATCAAGTGCTCCTTCGTTCATTAGTCTGTCGATAATATGGGGAATTATCTCCGGAATCATATCATCAATATTCGTCTCAAGAATAGCGATCTTATCCTGTTCCAGGCCGGATATAGTCTTTCCAGATATGATCCTGAGTACATTGGGCATATTTTCCATTTCGCGGTCACCGCAGCCGTAACCTGTATAATCGATTTCCATTAGCGGCAAGTTTTCTCTGTATTCTGCAATAGTTGTTATGAGAGCTGTACCGGTTGGAGTAGCAAGTTCAAATCCGATTTCCTTTTTAAGGACCGGGTATCCTCTGATAATGTCAAGTGTTGCCGGTGAAGGTACCGGAATTATACCGTGAGCACATTTAACCTCTCCTGATCCGAGCGTTATTGCTGAACTGAAACATTTATCGATCCCAAGCTGCTCCAGTCCCCAGATTGTTCCGACAATATCAATTATAGAATCAAGCGCTCCTACTTCATGAAAGTGCACTTTATCCGGTGAGATACCATGGATCTTACCTTCAGCCTCAGCAACCTTTTCAAAGACCTTTTTAACTTTATCCCTGACATTGTCTGAAAGCACCGGATTATCCACGATCTCGTAGATATCCTTTAGATGTCTGTGTTTATGTTCATGTCCGATATCTATGGTCAGGTTAACAGCCCCGATCCCCTTTCTTAGCACCTTTTCAGCCTTGATCTCAAAATTGGACAGGCCAAGGTCTTTCAAGATCTCTGTCAGTTTATCTTTATCAAGGCCAATGTCAGTCAGCGCTCCAAGAAGCATATCGCCGCTGACGCCTGAAGCGCAGTCAATGTAAGCAATTTTCATTAGCGAATCCTGTGGTTTTGGAAGTATTACTTTGTTAGTAAGAAATTTATTCTATTGATCTATTATTGAAGGGAACCTACAAAAGACCGATCAAGGGAATGACTTATCTATTTTGTACCGGAAATGGTTTCAAATCAGGATTTTTTCACAAATTTCCACAGACTTCCCTGAGCCTTGCTTATCAGCACATCAAATGTCTGACCATCCATCGGGAAATCCGCATACCCGTAATCCAGCAGGATCCCGTTCTCTTTCATAACCGGATCATCATCGGCATCATTCTTAATCTTGGTAGCAACACCCTCGGTCAGCATTTTTGTTTTACCCTGAAGAATTACCATAAAAGAGCTGAGCCCTACTTTGACTGCCCTGTCTATCGGAGATATATTATTGGAAATATGTTTAATTACAACATCCCCGATCTCGAACACATTCATATTGTAATTCGCATTCTTTTTCAGGTATAGATTAAAAATCAGGATACTGAGAGTACCTCTGTAATCTCCAGCTTTCTTTATAGTTTGTGCCAGTTCCATTTTTGCGCCGTAGAGGGAATCGGTCAACATTGTCTCTCTGTCTGAAGAATACATCCCGAGCCGGATCATAGGCGCTATCTGGACAGCCATGACCTCTGTCAGTTTTAGTTTTTCTTTGTCTTTTTCCTTTTCTGTATCCAGTTGATGCAGAGTTATGATCCCTTCAAAAAGATTCTGTACGTTCAATGGAATTACTATAAAGCTTATCATCTTTTTCTTGTCACTGTCAGCAACATTCTTAACAAAATTATCATCTTTCTCATATCCCGAGATATTTACAGTTTCATTCGATTTAATCGCTTGTCCGATAATTCCTTCATTTCGTTTAATTATAAATTTCTCTGCAGTCTTCTTGGTAAATCCGATACTTTCTTTTACATAGAATTCATCCTTGAGCGTATCGAAAAGCATTATGGATACCATATCGAGTTCAAGACTGGTTTCCAGAGCGCTAAGTGCAAATGTGATTATCTCTTCGACTTCTTCACTTGTGTTGATTATTTTACTAATCTCATGCAGAAGGTTCATATCCGAGAGCGCCTTCTCAACTTTCTGGTCCAATTCGCGGTTATGCTGTCGTAAACGGATCCTTTCTGCAACTTTCTTAACCGTAACCAGGATATCAGAAACACTGAAAGGTTTGAATATGTAATCAAATACGTCTCTTTTCAGTGCATCTATGGCAGAACCGAGACTTGCATAGCCGGTTATAACAATTACCTCAATATCCTCATTGATCTTTTTCGCCTCCTCAGTTACTTGTATCCCGTCCACTTCAGGCATCTTCAGATCAGTAATGATTATATCATAGTTGTTTTTCTTGATATCTTTTAAGGCTGTTTTAGGATTGGTCTGAGTTTCAACTTCATAACCCGCATTCTGCAGAACCTCCTGAAGGAGCTCTACCACTCCCTGCTCGTCATCAATGACTAAAATCTTCTCCATTATAAAACTCCTTATAGGTGAATTAATTATTTATGGAGATCAATATCCTTTTATGCTAATCTGGACTGATAATTTATCTTCATATCACCGTCTTTAGAGGTGATAAGTACAGATTTGTAGGTATATTCCGCCAATAGTTTATTCTGATCGATACTGAATAACGTGTTTCTATATAAAGTATTTGCCGATATTTTCTTTTCTGATTCCCGGACAGTTACATTGTATTCCTTGCTGAGCTCTTCTTTCTTCTTTTTGATCTCTTCTTTCTTTGCTTCAACTTTTTTGAGCTTCACAAGCAGGTCTTTCAGTTCTTTCTGTTTCTTTTCTGGAAATTTCGGTAATTTTTTCTTCAGGACTTCAATGAACTCAATCTCTTTCAACAGGCTTTTAGCAGCCTTCTCGAGATACTCCTCGTCCCTTTCTATAACCAGCATTTTCTCATACAACTCGCTCTCAACCCTGCCGCCAACTTTGACTTCTGTCCTCATATAATTTGCAGAGCCGATCGTTTTCGCCTCTATGGCCTTCTCAGCGTAGGCCTTACCTCCCATTATCGAGCCCCTGCCCTCGGTTGCCCTGATCTCATTCTCTGCGCTGATTGTTGTATTCATGATGTATTCACCTACAACAACATCATTACCAGCCTCAACAGTCGCTTCATTTATGAACTCGGCTTTGACGTCTTTTGCCGCAAGGATCTTTGCCTTCTCCTGTCCGACTATCCCCCTGCCAATAATAACGCTTCCTTCAGTTGAGATTATCTCGGCACCTTCAACAACACCTCTTATCCTGATATCCCCTTCTGTTTTGACCTTGAAGCCGGTCAAAACATCACCTGATATTGCAATATCACCAGTAAACTCGATATTTCCTGTTGAGAAATCCACATCACCATGAATAGCGAGAATGTTCTCAACACTCAGTATGTTCTTTTCATTTACTATCCTCCCGCTGACAGCAGCATACAATGAGAGACCATCATCGGAGATATATGTATTTTTGCCCTGCGGAAGTTTCTTATCCGGTCCTGTTGAGTCTATCACATTGCCGAGAACATCCATCCCGTCCTGTCCCTTAGTAGCAGGGATCTTTACTGCCAGAAGCTGGTCTTTTTCTACTGTTTTCAGCATACTGACCTGGTGAAAATCAACGCTTCCATCGTCTTTAATCAGCGGCTCTGAGCTGACCTCAGTGTCAACTTCTATCACGATTTGAGCTTCCTCACCGATGATAGATTCCTCTCCACGGGCTATAACTTCCTTCTCAACAAAGATCTTGTTCCTTACGATCTGGTTGAGCTTATCGAGATCGATGTTATAAACCACACCCTGAGTATAGATCTTATGCAGAATATCTCTCATGGAGATTTCGAGATCTGTCGAGGGAAATGTCACATCCAGGTATGCTTCGAGGCCGTCTTTCGAGACCATAACTCTTATATAGTCATTCTTTATCTTGTCGTATACCGACAGTGAATCGGCAACTTTGACAGGTTTTTTGAGATCCTGATTATAAAGCTTGATAATGGAATCATAGGGAGCTTCAATGATACCTATCTCGAGCATTCTTTTCTCGAGCCTTTCAGCATCAAAAGCATCAACGCCTTCAGCATTGACGACATAAATACCGTCTTCCTGTTCTACAAGGCCTAACCTTTCAAGAGCCTCTTTGCTTACGTAATCCATTCAGCGACTATATATTTATAGGAAAATTTCGATAATTTAAATTCTGCAAAACTTATTCTGTCTCAGTATCCTCATCAGCGGAAATACCCGGTTCACCTTCATCAGATTGACCGACCGCATCTATCTTAGGCTCGGTATTTACCGATTCTGCAGGAATCCCAGCCTGAAATTCCGTAAATTCTTCACTTTCTTCCCCGGAGGCAGCTGATTCTTCATATTCCTCGACAACATCCTGGACACCGTCGGCCTCTTCACCTGCAAGATGGCTTTCCACACCTATTCCACCTTCATATTCGAGATTGATAGTTGTGGACTTTCCGCATTTACAATCGATCTCGATCTTATCTATATAGTTTTCTTTCTTATAAAGCTTGATGGTAAATTCCTCTTCCTCGATGACCTTCCTTTCCCCGATCTGTTCCTTCTGTTCAAGGTGATCGGTCTCATCATCTCTTATTACAGTCGAAAGTGATTCATCTTCATCGTGAAGAGGTTTTTCACTGGTAAAATCAAGCAGGTCTATAAATTCTTCGTTTGCCATAATCATGTGATGAATAATAGAGATTTACAATTTATTGTTTGACAGCTCCAAAATCAAGTAAAAACAATTTTATTCACATACCTCTGCCGGCTAATTACATTATCGTCAACCTCTTAAAATATAATTAATAATTATTGAATAAGAAAAGTTTCATTTTGATCTGTATTTTAGAAGTCTACTGATTTTTTTATTTAAAGGTGAGGTGAGACAGAAAAATCCCGTTCTTCCTTTCGTAGGGTGGAGGTGGGATTTTGAAGCTGAATTAGGTTTTAAAATCTGTCCAGCTTAGTATATTCAATTTCTGCTGAATCCAGATAAGTATATATATTTGGATTTATTTTTATTTTTCGTTATTGGCCGTCGTTTCCCATTTCCCTTAGATTATCCGCCAGTTCCTGAACACAATCAGCCATCTGGTTATACATCATCTGTTTTTCATATTCCATCG
>JANQEH010000281.1 GCA_028278455.1 bacterium | reverse complement strand
ACAATGGATAGAGAACGGGAATATATGGAGCGCCTTTTTTAATCCCGGATATTTTCCATCTTTAATGGTAAGAACAGCGCTGTGTATATCACTTGCCGGGATATATGCACTTCTGACTTCAACATTCATAAGGGATAAAAACTCCCGAAAACGGATCACGCGGTATTCAGGATTCTGGATCCTCGCAGGAGCACTTTTATCAATTCCTTCTGTATATTTGTATTTACCTACTTTTCCCATACTGTTGGAAGAGTTCATTGCCGGTTCCGTACCTACCGCAGTATCTGCATACCAGGTAATTTTCTGGGCTTCGATCATTTTCATGATTTTATCACTCATCCCGGTGTTGCTTCCGAAATATGTTAACCTCGGAATTGCAGGTCTGGTGTTAGTTTATGGAATAATCGTATTCGGTTCCGGAGAGTGGCTTAGGGAAACAGCCAGGAAACCATATATTATCTATGACCATACTTATGGAAATGGACTTGCGTTACATGACTATGACATGATCACTGCCAATGGAGGACTTATTATTTCTTCGTTTTATGTTGGCGATGAAGGAAGATCACAGGGAGAAGATGTTTTCCGTACAGCTTGCAGGTCCTGCCATACAATTGATGGTTACAGAGGATTGAAAAAACCGCTTGAAGGCCTTGACAATGAATTCATACACGGTCTGATGGAGAAACTGGAGAACATAAAGGGAAAAATGCCGCCGTTTCCCGGTAATACAGATGAAAGGAATGAGCTTGCAAATTATCTTTCAGGATTGTATTCTGAAAAGAAAAACTTGAACTCAGGCAGTATTGTTTTTACGAAAAGATGCGGCTTCTGCCACACAAAAAACAATTACAGGGGATTATACGATTTCTTTTACGGGCAATACAGTGAAGATATACTTGAGATCCTTCCTTTGCTAAGCGATATGATCGATAAAATGCCGGATTGGACAGGAACGGATGATGAGGCCGGATTGCTTGCTGATTTCATGGAAGAATGGTATAATGAAGGGAACCGGTGACCTTTTTGTACTGTTTAGTGAACACAATAAGTAATAACAGATTATTCTAACCGAACTTATACAATTCAAGTAAAAATATATTACCAATTCTGTAAAATAATTTGAATTAAATCAATTATTTATTGTATGTAAATTAGGTCATTTACACATCGTAATAAACAGGGTAACTATCATTAGTTATTTAACATATTTAGTCGTAATAATTTATTAAGAGCAGTGATAAAAATGAAACTGAAGACAACGATTTATTTATTATCAATTCTCCTATTAAGCGCAGTATCTTCAGCGCAGACAAATTATATTCAATTATCTACAAAAGAATACAGCGGATCCCCTGTAAAAATCAAAAACGCTTTTGTCCGTGAGGACAACGGTTACGGTATGAGAGCGTATTTTGATATTGAATACAAAAATCCCTCAAACATCTCTCTTTATACACTCTGGCTTACTCTTTATTTTGAAGACGACGACACACCCGAGCTGTACGAGTTTGAGAATGCTCCAAATGGGAGGGAAGATATTGTCTGGAACATAAAATCCAATGGCAGACTCCCGGTGAGCGGCATGATAGTGCCGTATTCCGTTGAAATGAAGAATGGAGCCTCCTGGAGGCTCAAAGATCACTATACAATGACTATAGATCTGAATGACAGTAAATCGGTAACCATTCGAGAGAACCCCCGAATGAGGTCAGGCAGAGGAAGGGTCGATCCTCCATCCCCTGAGGAAGTAAGGCTTAGAAGCCACCCGAGAAGAAACAGCGGAAGTACGTCTGTACCGCATCCTGAATGGGACAGGCAAATGAATGCTTTGCCGATATCAGCAAAGATCAAGGTTGACGGCAGACTCGATGATGATGCATGGCAGGATGCAGAATTCCACAGTGATTTTCTTCAGCGTGAACCTTCGGAAGGTATACCTGGTACAGAAAAAACTGAAGTTGCAATTTTATATGATAATGATAATCTCTATGTTGGTGCAAGACTATACGACCATGAACCGTCAAGGATTAAGGGGACTGAGATGAGACGTGATGCGATGGTCTGGAATGATGACTATTTTGATGTAGTTTTTGATACATTCAATGACAAAAGAAGCGGATTCTATTTCACGACCAATCCGCTTGGAGTGAGGATAGACGGAGTTTTTAACGATGAAGGCAGGAATATCAACCGGGACTGGGACGGAGTCTGGTCATGCAAAACGTCAAAGGATGATTCGGGCTGGTTTGTAGAAATGGCTATTCCCTGGCAGACACTCAGGTTCAATGAGGGCGACAATATAACATGGGGAGTTAATTTCCACAGGAAGATCCAGAGAAAAAATGAAAGTGATTACTGGAGGCTTGTCCCACGTGAAGCAGGGATGTTCGGATCATACCGCGTTTCACAGGCAGGAAGAATGAACAATCTTAACGGCTTGAAGATGGGCGGAAAGTTCGAGCTCCTTCCATACACCTCCGGCTGGATTGAAAGAGACGACACTATAGATGATGAAAGCGGTGATGCTGGAATAGATGTGAAGTGGAATATTTCGGCAAATATGACAGCGGATTTTACATATAACACGGATTTTGCCCAGGTCGAAGCAGACCAGGAAAGAGTGAATAATACCCGTTTCAGCCTGTTTTTCCCTGAAAAAAGAGATTTCTTTCTCGAAGGTGCTGAAACTTTTAGGTTTGGACAGGGCGGCGGAGGCTGGGGAGGCCGCGCAAGGAGCGGAAATCTGCAGATATTCCATAGCAGGAGAATAGGGATAACAAGCGGAATCCCTATTCCTATAATGGGTGGAACCAGAATTTACGGGAAAGCAAAAGGCTACACATACGGAGTGATGTCTATCCAGACTGAAGACCATCTCGAAGCTGCAGATCTGGATGACGAGGATGATGAGGATTACTACATACCCGAAACTAACTACAGTGTGGTGAGGTTAAAAAAAGACGTCCTATCCAGATCTTCAATTGGTATAATGTTATTGAACAAAGAGTTAAAAGGATCCGGGGATTTCAATCGTACATGGGGTATCGATTCTCACTTCCCGATTACCCAGACATTCTCTTTTTATGCCGTAGGTGCCGGAACATATTCACCGAATGAGAACAAAAATAATATGGCTGGGAATGCAGGATTCAATTACTCTTCCGATCTCTGGCAGTACAGTCTGAGTTTTCTCAATATCGAGGACGATTTCAATCCGGAAATAGGTTATATTCGTCGAACAGATATAAAAAGGACCGGTGCAAGAGTAGCCTATACACCCAGACCTGAAAGATTTAAATCAATAAGGAAATTTAACTACCAGGTAAACGGAAGTTATCAGACCGACCATGACAACAGGCTTCTGGACAGAGAGATCAGAGGTGAATTCAGGATAGAATTTGAGAACACATCAAGATTCAGTATAAATGTTGAAAGAAAATTTGAATATATCGATTATGACTGGGATGTAAGAGATGGCCATACAATTAACGAAGGTGAATACCTGACTACTGAATACCGGGCATCAATTTCTACACCACGTACTAAAGCGCTGAACGGCAGCATTTCATTCAGCGGAGGTGATTTTTATAGCGGTGACCAGTATGGCGGCCACATCAGGGGAGACTTGAGATTGTTTAACAGGTTTATAGCAGGATTCAGTCATAATTATTCCCATATAACACTACCTACTGGAAATTTTCATACAAATACATCCTCACTGAGAATGACTTATTCCTTTAATCCGGATCTTTTTGTAAAAGCTTATATTCAGTGGTATGCGGATACAATTCAAAATTCCGGAAAGAACAAGTTCCTATCAAATCTCCTGTTGAGGTATATTTATAGGCCGGGAAGTGATTTCTACCTCGTATACAATCAACAGAACCTGTTCGGTCCAAATGACAATATAGAACCGGATGTACTTACAAACAGGACGATCATAGCCAAATTCACATATTTCTTCAGAAAATAGTATATTTTGGTGTTATTTTACCTTGATCCTCTGTTCCTCAAGAGACGGTAATACTTGACAATTTTGTAAATTATAATTATAATGATATGCTTGACATGAAACGATCTTCAGGTAATTAATGTTTTAAACTGCGATGGAAACTTTATATATAAAAGGTCTAAAAAAAGAAAGAGAGCTGATAATAGATTTATGGTCGGATCGAGTAATAAGTACATCTTCCAACTATAAGACTCTTCCTGTAGAAAATATAAGGAAGCGGGTTTCCGAGCATTTCAATGCTTTGCTGGATCTATATGAAAACAATAGTGAGACTAAACTCAAAAGGTTCTTGAGATCCCTTGCAAAAGAACGTTACAGGATGGGATTTGATGCTAAAGAAACCACCATAGCATTTCTGAACGGTCAATCAGTGATCCTTACAGTATTGGATGATCTGAGGGACGGAAATCCCCATTTCTGTTCGAACTGCAGAGAAATTACCGATTCCTTTAATAAATCTCAGATGCTGTATTCTGATTTCCATAAACAGGTTATCCTCAGTGATACAAAAACCTATTTCAAACAGGAGATCAAGAAGCTCGAGAAACATTTTACAAGTGTCGCCGAAGGAACTTCAGATGCGGTAATGGTCGTTGATACAGAACTAATGATCAGATACTGGAATAAAGGCGCCGAAGAAATTTATGGGTATACCGAGAATGAAATACTCGGCAAACACCTGAGTATAATCGTACCTGACGATCTGCTATTTAAGGGCGAACTAAAAAATTTGTCTGAATTCGTCAGTAAAAAAGGACAAATCAAGAACTATCAGACTTCGCGCCTTACCAAGGATAAGAAAACTCTCACAGTTGATATTACAGCTTCTGTCTTGAGAGATGACGACGGTAAAAATATTGGATTCTCTACTGTACATCATAATCTTACTGAGCAGCTGAATTTAGAGAAAAATATACGTTCTCGTGAACAATTTCTGACGAATATAGTCGATAATTCTGTAGATGCGATCATCGGACTCGATCTGGAAGACAAAATTCTTTCATGGAATAAAGGAGCTGATCTGATCTTTGGTTATAAAAGAGAAGAAATGCTCGGGCAAAGCTTTAATATTCTTCTCCCCCAGGATAAAGAAAACCAGGAGAAAACAAAAATAATTCAGAAGGCCCTCAAGAAAGACGGTTTTATTAAGAACTTCGAGATAAAACTTTATAATAGTAAAGGTGAAAGACTATATACATCACTGACAAGGTCATATATACGTGAAAAGGGCAGAAAAATCACAGGAAGTGCGGCTGTTATCAGGGATATTACCGAATATAAAAAACTTGAAAGCCAGATCGGCCATTCAGAAAAACTTGCTGTTATCGGACAGCTTGCAGCAGGTATTGCGCATGAGGTGGGAAATCCTCTAACATCGATCTCTTCTCTTATCCAGATTCTTGTCAGGACGATAGAAGACGAAAAGATCATTCATGACCTTGACTTGATCAAAAATCAGACAGACCGTATAACAAAATTGATTAGAGATCTTGTTACTTTTTCTCAACCCAGCGATACGACATATAAGTCTACAGATATAAACACTATGATCTCCAAAGCGGTCAAGATCCTTAATTATGACAAACGCGCAAAAAGATGTAAAATAACAACCGATTTTTCAAGTGATGTTCCAGTAGTAGATATGCCTGAAGACCAGATATCACAGGTAATAATTAATCTTCTGCTCAATGCCCTGGATTCACTGGATAATGGAAGTGGAAAGATATATGTTGCAACATCTCTTGCACATGACAAGATACATATTTCGATCAAAGATAATGGGTGCGGTATCCCTGAACAACTCCGGGAAAAGATTTTCGAACCATTTTTTACAACCAAGGAAGTTGGTAAAGGTACCGGATTAGGACTCTGGATCAGTTATTCTATAATCAACAACCTCAACGGCACCATT
This sequence comes from bacterium, assembly GCA_028278455.1. Taxonomy (GTDB): domain Bacteria; phylum SM23-31; class SM23-31; order SM23-31; family SM23-31; genus JANQEH01. The sequence continues at coordinate 22,785 of JANQEH010000281.1, read as the reverse complement.
ACAGTCGACAGTGAGATGAATGCCGGTACTGAATTCAAGATCGAAATACCATTACTAAGATAATATAGCAGACTATGAACAGAAAAATACTTATTGTAGATGATGAAGAAATAATTCGAAATTCTCTCTCTTATTTCCTTTCAAGTGAGGGATTTGAGGTAGATCTTGCCGAGAACGGCAAGACTGCTCTCAAAAAAATAGAAGAAGTCTCTTACGAAATAATTATTTCTGATATTAACATGCCGGAAATGGACGGGATCGAGTTGCTTAAAAATGTAAGCGAGATCCGGCCTGAGACTTTCTTTGTAATAATTACTGCTTACGGTTCACTTGAAACAGCTATAAACGCATTGAGGTATGGGGCTTATGACTATATACTGAAACCGATAGAATTTGAAGACGTTCTATTAAAACTTAACAAACTTCTGGAACACAAGGAACTGATCCTCGAAAATAAACTGCTGAAATCCGAACTCCAGGAAAGATATAATTTTGACAGTATTATCGGTAAGAATAAGAACATGGAAAAGGTTTTTGAGAATATCAAAAAGGTTTCTAAAACCGATGGTAATGTCCTGATAACGGGAAAAAGCGGAACCGGTAAAGAACTGATCGCCAGGGCGATACACTATAACAGTAGAAGGGTTGGCAAGAAATTTGTCCCAATCAATGCCGGAGCTATAGCTGAAAATTTAGTTGAAAGTGAGCTATTTGGCTATAAGAAAGGAGCATTTACCGGCGCAATTCATGATAAAGATGGATTTTTTAAAGTAGCCCAAGGCGGGACACTGTTCCTTGATGAGATTGGCGTTATTCCCCTGAACGTGCAGGCAAAACTGCTTCGCGCATTAGAGCAGAAAGAAATTATTCCTGTGGGTGACACAACTCCAATAAAGGTTGATGTAAGGATCATAGCAGCAACGAATATCGATCTGAAAGAGGCTGTAGACAAGGAAGAATTTCGGCTTGACCTGTATTACCGCTTAAACGTGATAGAGATCAACCTCCCGCCCCTTGCAGACAGAAAAGACGATATCCCCCTCCTGATCAAGCATTTCGTTCAGAAGTATAACAAGGAAATGGGTCGCAGTATTAAAGGTGTTGATAATGACACAATGAAATTATTGCTGAATTATGAGTGGAAAGGTGAGATTAGAGAACTGGAAAATGTTATAGAGCGTGCAATTATTTTCAGTGACAACGAGATGATCAATCCTGAAGACCTTCCGCCAAGTATGGTCAGGGATTCGCATACTCAGTCAACTGAGATCCCCACACTGCTGAAAGATGCAATGAAGATCTACGAGAGGAATCATATTACAACGGAACTCCTGAAACATAACAATAATAAAGAACTGACCGCCAGGAGCCTCGGTATTAGTGTTTCATCTCTTTACAGGAAGATGGTTGAATCCAATATTCCTACAAAGTAATTCTTTTTATTCTCAATTTTGAGAATATATCCCGGTAAATTATAATCTCCTTTCTGTTATTATAGTATTTGATTCTCTATTTCGCCTCATATTGTAATAATTACGTAAATCTGGCATGATGATTGTTACCTGTCTAATAAACCTGGCACCATCAATATCTGATTTTTTATGATTACACAGGAGAAGAAACTTTCTATCCTGATCGCAGAAAGCGATCCGGATCTTTTGAGCTGTTTGAAACAATATCTCAATGAGAATTACAATGTTGTAACCTTTCATGAACGTGACGATATTATCAGACACGCGCCTGCATCTGAATTCATCCTGCTTGACTCCAGACTTGTTCTATTTTACGGGATAGAGTTCCTTGACCGGATCAAATCAGCTTCAAAAAGTATCCACGTTGTCGTAATGGGAGATGTAAAAACCGATAATAAAAATTATTTGGCTATTATCAAGAAGACAGTTACTAAAATCATTCACAAGCCGTTCAAACCCGAAGAGATCGATAAAATTATCAGTGACCATACTTAGCAGATTCAATTCAGCTGCAGACTGAGTTTACCTATTCCTATTTTTACTTGTTCCTGAAATATTTAAGAAGCCATTCATATACACGATCTGTCGGTTCATCCTCTCCTTTATGGAGAAATCTATTTTCTTCAGTGGGTATATACTGTTTCAGAAAATCTATATATCTGACGTCCTTGACCCTTCTGCACGGGATCCTTTGCCGCCTCGATGTATAGATCGTACACGAGCTGATATACAAGTTTGTCCTGATACCTGATCTCTCCATTATTACCTCTCACAACAATGTCGGTAAAATCATTGATTGCTTTTGCCTTAATAAAAACGGTTTCACAGAAACTTCTATCAATTGACAGCGCTCTTTCTGTCTCGGATACAGCCTTCTTATAATTCCCATTTTCATAACTTATCAATGCGATCCTTGTGACATAACCGGGATCTTTCGGTTTCAGTTTTATCAGTTCTTTCAGGACTATTACAGAGTTTACTCCATCTTGCTGATGATCCCAGAAAATCTTCAGCATTCTTTCCAGCACATCGACATTGTCTTTTACCAAATTATTAATCATGTCCAGCATTCCCAATGCCTTCTTGTATTCATTTTCATCCTCGTAAATCTGAACGAGTTCCCATTTATAAGAAAGGTCATCCGGAAACTGCAGCGATTTCTCTTCCAGCTCTTTCTTGACGGCGTCAATACCTCCAGTAGATTTCAGAAGGCTTAACCTTTCGTCAATCAGCTCATTGTTATCGGGCTCAAGCTCCAGAAGCTGATTTACGATTTCCAGTGCTTTAGAATCTTTCCCAAGCTGTTTATAGACTTTCTTCATATTCCCAAGATGAATCTTCTTCTTATCATTATCCTAAATCGGAGGTAAATAATGCAGAATCTGCTTTTCAAATTTATCTAGTTTTGAAGTCCTCTGGTAATGCCATATCAGAGATTCATTCGTGCTTGGATCCTCCTTATCATACATGAAGAATATCTCAAGATTCCCCAGAGCTTTATCAAAATCTCCTATCTGTTGATAAGTACCGCTCAGGTACTTATAAATCAATGGATATTCAGACTTTTCCGGATCTAACAGCATATCAATCTCTTTTGCCTTTAGGAGATATTTCAGAGCATCATCATAGTTTTTCTGCAGGTAAGCCCCACCACCGAAAGACCAGTTCTTTTTCCTCTCAAATCTTAGCTCCTCAATCTTTTGCTTTTCAAGTTCTGCCTCAGACGGTATGGTTTTAACCGTAGTTTGCTTTGAACCTTGACAGGCAGAAAAAATAATAATACTGCTGATAAGAAGTAATAAACCGGAGGAATGCTTTAGCTCAATAGATCTTTTAAGAAATGACATAACCGGCCTCCTGCTTTTGATTGGATTCCAGTCATAATTCTAATTACAGTTCTTCAGCAATGAATGACCAATTTCCGGTGGAGTAATTTTTATACTGATAAAACAATGAAAATATTCCAAATATTTTCCCGTCATCTTTACAATTGATGTATTGTTTTATTAAAATTCAATTATTACTTTACTTCTTCAATTAAATGATAGAGTCAATAATGTCGACATCGATATCCAACAAAGAAGCAGCCGGCATGTTAGAAGAGATCGGAATAATGCTCGAGCTTCTTGGTGAAAATCCGTTTAAAGCTAGAGCACATTACAGCGTATCACGTACCGTAGAAAACCTTGGAGAGCCTTTGGAAATCATGGTCGGAAGCGGAAGGTTGAGCAGTATTAAGGGTATCGGAAAGGGTATGAACAAAAAATTAACGGAGTTAGTAGAGACTGGAAAAATATCCGAATACCATGAATTGAGAGAATCAATTCCTCCGGGTTTGTGGGATATGCTGAAAATTCCCGGACTGGGACCGAAAAAGGTCAGGGATATATATAAGAAATTAAATATTTCGACAATTGGTGAACTCGAATACGCCTGCAGGGAAAACAGGCTTGTTACCCTTGAAGGATTCGGTAAGAGATCACAGGAAAAGACAATTGAAGGGATTGAATTTCATAAAAAGGTCCGCGAACAACACCATATTCATAATGCCCGGAAAATGACAGAAGTATTTTCTGATTTATTACTAAACCTGCCCGGTATTAAAAAAACCGGGATTGTTGGAGAGGTAAGGAGACATTGCGAAATAGTAAATACTTTAGAGTTTGTTGTCTGTATCGATCTAAATGATACTATAGAAGTCATAGATAGAATTAGAAATATTGCAGAAATTTCGAAATTAACTGAGGAAAATAAGAATAGCATTCTGATAAAGCATTCTGATGGTTTCCTGATCAGGCTGTATTTCTCCGATGAGAAAAATTATCCGATTGTTCTATTTCAGCAAACAGGTTCAAAGGAGCATGTTTCTTCAGCTATAAGATCGAAATTCAGAAAGGAACCTGTTTGCAACGATTCAGGAGTACTGATTGAACCTGCCTTAGACGGATCTGATGATGAATCAGAGATATATAAAAGACTTGGTATTCCACTAATTCCTCCTGAGCTGCGAGAAAATTCAGGCGAGATCGAGGACAGTCTACCAAGATTGATTTCAGATAATGACATTAAGGGAATACTCCATGTTCATACCACATACAGTGACGGGGTAAATACATTGGATGAAATGGTCAATACCTGTATAGACGCCGGTTACGGGTATCTCGGAATCTGCGACCACAGCCAAACTGCTTTCTATGCGAATGGGCTTCAACCCGAAAGGCTGAAGCTGCAGCATGAAGAAATAGATACATTGAATGAAAAGTATCAGGATTTCACGATATTCAAAGGTATTGAATCAGATATCCTGATTGATGGATCTCTCGATTATACTGAAGATATTCTTGAAACTTTTGATTTCGTAGTTGCCTCGGTCCATTCAAAGCTTAACATGCCTAAGGAGGAAGCTCAAAAAAGACTTGAAGCTGCGATCAGAAATCCCTACACAACAATTCTCGGTCACCCAACTGGAAGATTGCTTCTATCAAGAAAAGGTTATGAACTCGATATGGTAAAAATATTTGAAGCAGCAGTAGAGGAACAAGTTGTTATCGAACTTAACGCAAGCCCTTACAGGCTGGACATCGATTGGAGATCTTGTAAGCTTGCCAGAGAGATGGGCGTAAAAATTGCGATAAATCCTGATGCACACAGCATTCATGGTCTTGATGATATAAGGTACGGAGTTGGTATTGCGAGAAAGGGGTGGCTGGAACCTGATGATGTCATTAATTGTTTGATTTCAGAGGATATCGGTGAATATTTTAAAAACAGAAAAATAATCCCTTAAGAAAAATCGGGAAGGATAATGGCAGAATCGATCAAGAAGAAAAAAGAGCGCGCTTTAAAGATAATTCATTTGTTAAAACAGGAGTATCCCGATTCAACAACATCCCTGCACTTTTCGAATCCTCTTGAGCTGTTGATAGCAACGGTACTTTCTGCTCAGTGTACTGATGAAAGGGTGAATAAAGTAACTGAAGAACTATTCTCAAAATACAAGAGTGCCGGAGATTACATTGTAGTACCATTTGATGAACTTGCAGAAGATATCAGGTCTACAGGTTTTTTCAATAATAAAGCCAAAAGTATCAGAAAATGCTGTCAGAAACTGATAGATGATTTCGGCAGTGAAGTCCCAAAAACTATGGAAGAACTTGTTACGCTACCCGGTGTTGGCAGAAAAACTGCAAATGTAATTCTCGGGAATATTTATGGTATACCCGGGGTGATCGTAGACACACATGTAAAGAGGCTGACTCAAAGGTTCGGTTTCTCAGAGCATAAAGATCCTGATAAAATCGAAACCGATCTGATGAAGATTCTTCCAAGGGATGACTGGACACTTTATTCTCACATGCTGATCGATCATGGGCGGAGAACCTGCCAATCCCGAAAACCGAAATGCAGTGAATGCTTCATCAGACATCTCTGCCCGTCAAATGAATCACCCTTAAAAAAATAAAAACACCCGTACCGGAAAATAGGATACGGGCGCTAAATTATCGGGAAAGATTCTTCTGGTCAGCAGACCTGCCTGCGTGGGATATTTTCATTTTCATTGAGTAATTCAGACGGTGTATACGGCCCCCTGACAATGTTTGCCAGCTTTTCAATCCTCTCTGTTCTGAATTTAACGATTCCCGCAGATCTCCGGTCCCCTCCAGAGGGATTCAGCTTCAGATTGTACTGCCTCATGATATTGCGAATGGTATTAGCACAGCAGTAAAGATTAAACTGCTGAAAAAAATAATCTGCAATACCATCTGCCGACTGAATCTTTGAATATAGATTCTCAAGGTAAACCTTTCCTCCATTCTTCTTCACCAGGATCTGGATAGCCCCGCATCCAACACCCTGTCCTTTTACTCTGCCTCTTTTTAATTTCTTTTTCATAATCTTATCCCCGGTTATATTAGTTTTAATTGATTTTCAATACCTGAACTTTCAAGGTCCTCGATAATTTCCCCAACTCTGTCCGTGATTATACTGAAAAGCCAGTCCGGATTCCAGTCTTCATCCTTTATACAATTGTTCACTTGTATCCTCCACAGATCCATCAGAAGCAGATCTTCTGAAGCCATTTCTGCAATAGTCTCTTTCTGGTCCTGGGAATAACCAGTCAAAAGCACCTGCAGTTGAGACAACTTTTCCATAAACCCTCCTTTTACTCAAAACAATAACCGTATACATAAATTTTAGCCAATATAGTAAATTACTGAACATTTGTCAAGTATTTCTTCATTTTTTTCTTGACATTCAATATACGGTTGTATATATTATTGCGGGTCTAAAAGACAATAAGGGTAAAAAATGGACATAGGTTCACAGATCAGAAAGAAAAGAAAAGAACTGAATTTAACTCTTCACGAGCTTGCCGATCTATCCGGTTTAAAGACATCCAATCTGAGCAATATTGAAACAGGTAAGCGTGATATCCGCACACGAACGCTTGAAAGGATCGCAGGATCATTAAATTGTGATCCTGGAGAGTTATGCAGCAGAGGGATCACAACTGGACTTGAATTAATCCCAGGTCTAAGAGAATTGCTGGCAGATGTTAAACTCGTTAATCTGATGGGAATTTCCGATAGTGAGATCGAGTGGATGGGATCCATCCGTTTCAGGGCAGACCAGGAGCCCTCAAAACAGGATTTTATTGACCTGCTGTTTATTTACAGAAATATCTGACAAGGCACAGGGGGAAGTCTATGAAAATAGGGGACCAGTTAGAAAGTCTGGGTATATCTTTATTGTATAAACCTCTTAGCCGCAACATAAGGGGAAATTCATTCTGCAAAGATGGTGTGTGGCAGATAATAGTAAATTCAAGTGATATTGTTGAGAGAAAAAATTTCACAATCGCTCATGAATTCTTCGAGATATACCTGGACAATGATAAATCATTTACTATAAAGGAAAAACACATAATGGCAAACAAATTGGCTGCAGAATTCCTGGTTCCGGAAAAGATCATGAGGGATGCAGCTCACATAAATGACCTGTTTGAACTTAAAGAGATCTTTCCAGAAGCCAGTTATGAATTAATAGCCAGAAGGTTGTGTGACTACATTCCAGTAGTAATTACTATCTTTGATAACAGGTTGATTACTGCCAGATTTGCATCACCCGGAATGAATTTCCCGGTAAATCCATCTAAAGCTGAAATTGGCGTACTGGAAAAATGTCACAAAAAAGAGACTAATATTAAAGAGCACCATGACCTATTCAGGATCGCCGGTTATTACCTTAAAGAGGTGAATGGAATCAGGAGGGTAATTATTATTCTCGAATTGAATGATCCCCTGATCATATGAATTAAATATTGAGATTATCCAGCTTCTTGTACAGGCTGCGTTTCAACTTTATAATATGCTTCTTTCTTTCATGAAAGGTTTTTTTTGCATTAATAATCTCATCCTGGTAAGCTGAAATCTCGTCTTCAACACTCTGTTTCTTCATCTCCAAATCAAAATAATCTTTTCCCTTATTTCCAGTAGAATATTTTTTCATCTCTTGATCGACCTTGATTCCCTCCTGCTTCGCATTTTGGATGCTTTTTCTCAGCCTGTCAAGATAGTTTTCTTCTTCATGAGCTCTCTGGCTTTCCCTGTCATCCATAGTCTTGCTTATCTTAAGAAGCTTTGTTCTTCTGCTATTATAATTACATATCTCGGTTATTGAACTAAGCAGCTGCTGAAGATCTATCGGTTTCACAAGGTATTTGTCTATCCAGAGCTGTTGTGCTCTCATAACAGAATGAACATCTCTGATTACACCTGTCATTATGATCACTGGTATTCCTATCCAGTCAGGATTATTATTGATCCATTCGATCAGCTCAAAACCCGATTTCTCAGGCATGCTGACATCGGTTATTATAATATCGTAATTATTGCTGGATAACAGGTTAATTGCCCGGTCTACCGAATCAGCTGTAGCTGCGAACTTAATATTCATCTCCAGAAACTCCTTTACAAGGGCAAGAATATCTTGTTCATCATCAATTACCAAAGCATTAAGATCAGAGATATTTGTTGATATTTCCGAAGATTGTTCTGTTTTATCCCGATCCAGCTGTTTTGCTACAGAAGTGAAAAGTTTATTGAAATCAACCGGTTTAGTTAAATAATCATTTACTTTCAGCTCAAGTCCTCTTTTGACCATATCTTTTGTCTTTAATCCCGTAAGCATAATTACCGGAAGATTCCTATTTTTATGACTTTTACGTATCTCCTCAACGAGTACAAAACCATTCTTCCCCGGCATGGCAATATCGGTAATGATCAGGTCAATTTTATTCATAGCAAGGATCTTGAGAGCGGCATCTACTCCTTCTGCAGAATGAACTTCATATTCCTTCTGCGTCAGGGCCTCTTTGACAACTTCAAGAATCCCCGGTTCATCGTCAACTATAAGTATTGTCTGATTCATGATATCTACATATCGTAACTTGCTAATTTTATATTTTCAAACACGAATATAATAAATATTTTTATAAAAACCAATAATTGTGGAGAGTTCGAGGATTCATGCAAAGTTATGCTTTAAATAAAAAACCGCCGGGAATTTCCCAGCGGCGTTTATTTCCAGAATTTTTATATCAGCTTACCAGGCTTCTCACCTTTTAAATACCACCTTTCCGCCGACTATTGTATAATCGACTTTTGCCTCCATGATCTTATCATGGGATATTGATAGAAGGTCTTCATTAAAAATCACAACATCAGCGAGATAACCTGTTTTTAGCATACCTTTTCTGTCTTCCATAAACTCAGCATATGCGGAACCGAGAGTATACAGTTCAATTGCTTTTTCCATGCTTAGTTTTTGATCCGGGAACCATCCATTACCCGGCTCACCCTGACGGTCCTTTCGAGTTACAGCACCGTATAGCCCTTCAAGCGGATCAAGAGGTTCTACTGAAAAATCAGTACCGAAAGCTATATGCACTCCGGCATCGAGCAGTTTCTGCCATGCATACGCTCCTTCGCATCTTTTCAATCCGATACGTTTCTCAGCAAACCTTTTATCCGTAATACAATGAGTCGGCTGCATAGAAGCGACAACTCCAAGCTCAGCAAATCTCGGGATATCACTCATTATCAATATCTGTGCATGCTCCGACCTGTGCCTGCTATCCCTTTTTCCGTTAATTTCCTGGGCCCTTTCGTATGCGTTCAAAATCCAGTTATTAGCCTTTGTTCCTATAGCATGGATACCAATTTGAAAACCAAGAGCGTCGGCTGCAATAATCCTGCGTTCCAACTCTTCATACGGCATTTGAGGCAGACCAGCAGTAGAAGGGTCATCTTCGAACGGTTCAAACATAAGGGCAGTCCCTGAACCGAGGGTTCCATCTATGAATCCTTTTAAATAACCGAACCTTATCCAGTTGTCACTCTGCGGATATTCTTCTCTTAATTCTACAAGTTTTTGCAGTCCTTCTTCTGTTCTCGGTAATGAAGCATTAAAAGTTATCCTTACCGGCAGATTTCCCTCATCATGGAATTTCTTGAACCTCTTTTCATTGCGGTTTAGCTGTGATACACTTGTAACACCTAGCTTTCTTGCATGATCGAGGATCAGCTGCATTGCCCTGTTTTCACGTTCTTCACGTTCTTCAGCAGTTAATGTTACTGTTCCCCTGGTATTCAGGAGCCTGGAGGCCGCTTCTTTGAATATCCCTGTTGGTTCTCCCGTATTAGGATCAGTGTTGAATGATCCGCCGGGAGGACTTTCCGTATCTTTAGTAACACCAGACTGTCTCAGCACATAACTGTTTACCCATACAGAATGTCCATCTGCGCGTGAGAGAACAACCGGATTATCAGGCGCTACCTCATCCAATATCTCTTTAGTCGGCCATTTTTTGTCCGGAAAATTTTCATGGTCCCATCCCCTGCCCTGAATGAGTTCTCCCGGTTTGGCATTTTCCACAGCTTCAGCAACCATCTTCTGTATCTCTTTGATATCTGAAATATACCTGAAATCAAGATTCATAAGAGAATGACCAAAAAAATGAGCATGCGCATCATTCAATCCTGGAATCACCAGCCTTCCACCGGCATCGATCACTTCTGTATCTTCAGAGATATATAGCTCAATTGCTCTGTCTGAAGTGACACCGATTATCTCTTCACCTTTGAATGCTATAGATTCAGCTCTTGGATTTTCGCTGTCTATGGTGACTATCTTTGCATTCTTTATTACCAGATCGGCAGGAGGGCCTGTGTATTCCGGAACACCTGAACATCCTGTAAGGATTATCAAAACCGTATATAAGACAGATATTTTAATAGTGCTTTTCCTCATATTCAACTCCATTAATCAGGTTGGATTTTATGCTATCAGATTTGCATTTTTCAGAATAGTCATTATTTCATTTTTACCTGAGTTTTTAACCTCAGCCAGTGGTAATCTCGGTAGACCGCCACAAAATCCTACCTGATCGACGGCATATTTAATTCCGGGAACACCATATCTCCCTACTATACCTTTATTGACTTCAAGTAATGTGAATTGTATCTCTTTTGCCTTCTCATACAGTCCCTCAGAAGACGAAAAATACATCTTCACAACTTCTGCCGGAGCTATATCCGCAAGTGCGAGGATCCCGCCGTCACATCCAATAACAAGAGATGGATAGAAAACAGATCCCGCCCCCTGCATAATCCTGAAACTGTCACTCCTCAGATTGACCAGCTGCTCAAAAAATTCCATATTACCTGAAGAATCCTTAATGCCTATTATGTTCTCATGAAGAGATATCTCTGCTACAGTGTCTATGTTGATTTGTATACCTGTATATTTGGGAACATTATAGACCATAACGGGGATTTTTGACTCATCTCCTACTTTATAAAAATAATCCTTTAATGCCTCATGGGTCATCAAACCCTTATAATAAAAAGGAGTAACAACAAGGGCTGCGAAAGGATTAAACTCAGCGGTTTTATTAGTGAAATCGATTGTTGCTTCAGCAGATTGCATCCCTGTTCCGACTATAACAAAGGTATCTTCTGTCACGGAACTGACCGCTGTTTCAACAACTGCCAATCTCTCATTCTCGTTAAGTAGAATGCTTTCTCCGGTTGATCCGAGGACAAGGATTCCAGCAAGGTCGAAAGCACCGTATCTTTTAATGTTCTTAGCAAAATGCTCCGGAGAAAACTCACCTTCTGAAAATGGAGTTGTCAGAGCCGGTACAACACCTTTTAATTCAAAATTCATTTATTACCTCAATATTTAATGTTATAATAAAATGGATGGAAGATGAATAATATACTAATTAAGTGGTATTCCAAGCAAGAAGTAATAAAACTGCAATACAAATTCGAATCTAATATATAATACCCCGGTATGATAATGTTATTCAAGAAATAATTTTATTATTATAATAATTGATCATTATTAATCAATTAATTCGTTATATTTACAGAATATCAATAATATAGATTGACAATGAGAAAGATAAAAGCAGGAATCCTGGGGATAAGTTCAAGGATAGGCCAGCTGTTGATCAATTTGCTTGAATCTCATCCTTTTATTGATCTTACTGAACTTGCGGACACAAAGGAATACTCCGGTTCCAGGCTGAAAGACCTGGATATCTGGAAAATATCTGAAAGAATACCTCCTTATGTAAAAAGCCTCGTAATTACCGATCTTGAACCGAACCTTCAATGTGACCTGGTCATATTATGTCCTGTTAATGTGAATGAAATTGAAAATACCGGAAACAAATTTGCAGATTATAATTACCCGGTTATTAAGACATTCGATCCTTTTGAACAAGACCGAATGATTCCTGAAATCATCCCCGAAGTCAACAGCTCGCATTTAAAGCTTCTCAAAATACAAAAAAAAGAGAGATTCAGAAAGAAAGGCTTCATTATTAGCGGTTCTGATATAATCACATTCTGCGTTTCAATGATTTCAAAACCATTTATCGAAAGGTTCAATCTACAAAGTATAAATTTACCGAGTCCTAATCCGGAATTCAATGATCTTGTCAAATCCGATGTAGATACATTCAGAGAACGGCTGCAACGAGTACTTGGAAAATTCCATATTTCTCAAATTCTTCCGAGTGATATGGAGATCAATCTAAATGGCAATCCCGAACACTCTGCGGGTAAAACAGAGATAACAATGACCTTAGAATTAAATAAACCGGTAAAAGAACAAGATCCTGATTCTATTTTTAAAATTCTAAACAGTTCTTCTCTTGATCCTGCAAAGTATTCAGTCCCGAGTAACATAATAAACCACCCGGTCGACGGTTTGAAAAAGTACCTTACGCAGGATAGATATTTTTCTTTGTTGGATATCCGAAAAATGAATGACAGAAGTATGAGAATCGGGATAGGAATTGAAGATCCCGATTTGATATCAGCAAGGGCTTTGATAGTACTCGCAGAATTCTTGATAATCAAGAAATATATTTAGATAATATCGGGGATTCTTAAATCATGCCTGAAATAAGTGTAATAATTCCCACACATGACCGGTTAGAATTCCTGCAGAAAGCCGTTGAATCTGTGATGGATCAAACTTTCTCTGATTTTGAATTGTTAATAATTGATGATGGATCGACAGACGGAACATTTGAAAAGTTTTCAGGTTCAAATTATCCAATTAAATATCACTATCAGCCAAGGATGGGTGTTAGCACCGCCAGAAACCGGGGAATTCAGCTCTCTTCTGGAAATCTGATAGCTTTTCTCGATTCTGATGACCTTTGGAAACCTGAAAAGTTATTTGTTCAAAAAGAGTTTTTTGACAAAAATCCCGACATCCTTATTTGTCAGACTGAAGAGATCTGGATTAGGAATGGTAAGAGAGTTAATCCAAAGAATAAGCATACAAAACCCACAGGGTATATCTTCAATGAGAGTTTGAAGCTGTGCGTAGTAAGCCCTTCATCAGTGATGATGCGCAGAGAATTACTTGAGATAACCGGGACTTTTGACGAGAAATTGCCTTCCTGTGAGGATTACGATCTATGGCTCAGGATTGGTTACAGGTTGGATGTGCCGCTAATTGCCGATCCCCTGGTCATTAAGTTCGGCGGGCATTCGGATCAGTTATCCAGAATGTTCACAGGAATTGACCGGTTCAGGATCTATTCATTACAAAAACTGCTTAAAGAAAACTTGACCTCTGATCAGAATAAGCTCACAATAAATGAACTGAAATATAAATGCGACATTTTAAAAAACGGCGCTTTGAAAAGAGGCAACATTCTCCTGTTTTTAAAAGCCTTTCTGGTAAAATACGTACCGGAAAATAATTGGGGGATTGAAAAATACTGATCTAAAAAAAGAAATGTGTGTAATATTTTCCGCAGTTGAACATTGAATCAAGAATGGTCAGTCCCGGAATAAACTTTTCTGTGTTTAACTGATCATATACGGGATGCTCAAAATCCAGCACTTCCAGTTGTAAGCCGTGTTGTAAAACAGCTTTTTCATCAAGGAAATCTACAAGTTCCATTCCGGCAAGCAATACATTACCGCCGGCAACCTTTATCAGTTCAAAGTACCTTCCCGGTTCATCAATCGGGATATTAAATTCCGATGATGTGATTATATCGTACGGGATCTGCAGTCCGGATGAAATCTCTTCGATCAGCGTCTGATCCAGATCGATCAGATATTTCCAGTTCCGGTTAAGTATAAATTCAAAAAACGGATAGATTTCATCAAAATAAATACATTTTCTATAAGTATGATAAATTCTTTTAAGATGCAGTTTCTTCCAGTTTATTTCATAGTCAATCTTTTTATCTCTTATCAAATCACCACTGCGGTTTCCGCGCCTCAAAGAGACACTAAGCCATTCATTTTCTGATCCACTCCAGACATTCATCCTGTATGCATAACTCTTTCTCGGGAGTTTTATATCATCAAGAAGGATGGTCCGGTCAGAAAGGGCTATAACGGCAAAATATTCAAGAACCGGGAAATACCCAGGAATTAAAACTGATATTTTCATGTTTTTCAAGTGTTTTTTCTCAGATACAAGATTATAACTTTTTAAATCTTTTTCAAGAAGAATTCTCAGCGAAAGACATACTTTTAGATTACTTTCCTGTTTACACTTTCAATAATTTGCAGAATTCACTATAGCAGTAATTAAATCCATGTTTTTTCTTGATAAAAACTTATATTTCAGATATATTATATAGATTTTGCATAATGTCTGTAAAACTATAATCCAAAAACGGGACAAATATAAATGGTTTTCTCATTTCCGACACCTGGGAAGTTAGTATTTGCATTTATTGCCTTTTTGATCTTTACCAACTCATTATGCCCGGATGGTCTACTTGCTCAGGCTGATCAGACAGATGAGTGGTCTTCTTATACTCTTTCCAGAGTAAATCTCAGGACTTCATCCAGCCAGCAGAGTGATAGAATAAATACACTTGATATTTGGACTAAGTTAACCGTTGTCAGTGAAACAGATGAGTGGATTGAGATAAGGCTTGAAGATGGTCAGACAGGATGGGTTGCAAGTAACTATGTAATCCCCAGGAATATTGTAACAGGTCTCTCTGAAGATTATATAGAAGCTGAAGTTGCCAAAAGGATTGCCGAAGCAGGAGAAGACTCAGCTGAAGAAACAGGATTCACCACCAGGGAAGAACCGAGCAATATTACCGAATTAACCGAATCTGATGGAGCAAGTTCAAACTTCACTCTGATTTCTACATTTCTTCTTGGAATATCAATAATTGTAAACATGATACTGTTTTTTAGAATGAGGTCGTCATCAGATAACGGTGAATTGATCACAGATTCAAAAAAATTCCAGCAGGATTATAATCTGCTCAAAAAAGAGAATCATGATCTCAAAGACCAGATAGATTTTTCAGACAACAAATATGCTGAACTGGAAAAAACCTTACAGAAAAGTAATAATGAGATCAAACTCCAAAAAGACCTGCATGAGCAGGAGTTGAATAAACAAAAAAACAGATACAATATTCTTGAAGAATCTTTTAAAAAATATGAAAAAAACATCAAAGCTCTTGATGATCATATCGGCAAACTAAAGCAGGAGAATTCAAGGCTTCTTAAAGAGAATGAATCGGTGAATCAGAAACTTGGGGAAACTTCTGAAAGTATCCAGGAAAAAGTCGTTAAATATACTATGGCAGAACAGGCCCACAAGGAAGAGAACCTGAAAAAGCAGAATGAGATTAATAAACTCCAGAGCCAGATCTCTGAAATAAAGCTATTGAATCAGCAATTCGAAGATGAGCTGATGGAGCAAAAAGGATTGCTTGAAAAAGGGAAAAATGAGTTCGAAAAGGAAATACGGGAACTAAAAGATAAACTCAATGAGAAAGAACAAAAAATAAGCATAGAGGTTGAAAAGGAGAAGGAAAAACTCAGTATTGATCTGGAGGAACGGTTCAGTAATAGAATGGAGGATGAAAAGAGAATTCTGTCCGAAAGGCTTGAATCAGAAAAACAGAATATCCTCAAAGATAAAGAAGAACTTGTCATGAGAAACAGCGAACTAGAGAAGATGTTCAAGGATAAGAATATAGCTCTTGATAGAGAATTACAAACAGTAAAAGAGCTGGAGAAAAAACTCAGGGATACTGAACAAACTGTTATCGAAAAAGAGACTGTTACAGAACACCCGGGATTGCAGGCATTCGAGAAACTCAAAAAGGACCACGAGCAATTACTTGCTACTTTTGAAGAGAAGAAAAAGATCACTGTCAGCGCTGAAAATGCATGGAAAACTGAGAAAGTTGATTACCTGGCAAAGATAAAAGAACTTGAAGAAAAACTTGATAAGGCAGAGAAAGAACAGAAAACAGTCGTTGAAGAATTAATAGTTGAAGAAAAACCTGTTGAAATAAAGAAACCGGAGACTGCCCCTGTTGAGGCAGTCAGTGAGATAAAGAAACCCGAAGACTACGAACAGTATGTTCATAGTTTTTTTACTAAGATCAAGAAACTATAAACATTTCAATAAAAAACTATTTCAATGGAATTTTCCAGGTCAAACATACCTGCTGTCTCTGAAGGAAAGAGAATTACCGGTGAAATCGATCCACACACAGCCTCACCGCCTGCGGAAAAATCAGGAAAGAACAGTTTCCCTGTCGAAACTGAACCTGAGATCAAAGATGATCAGCTTCCGATTAGTTTTGATCCTCACAAACCTGATTTCCCAATAGTAAATAGTCAGATTCTTAAACTTATTAAAGAGCTTATCCAGGAATTGATAATTCTGAACACTCATAACGGCACATATACCAGAATAAAATACGATACTGTCCTCAAGAAAAACAAAGATGCAGAAGACAGAACTGTTTCGGTGTCTCATCCTCAAGACCGCCCTGCTTATATAGAAGAATGTAAAAGATCAGTGAATGTGAATCTAAGGACTGAAAACAGTTTAGATTCTGCGGATATTCCGCAGGATGTTATGAGAAGATCGTTCAGGAATCCTAACTTCTATTCGCGGATATTCACCACACCCCCTACAGGTGAAACCGTAAGACCTCAAAATACCAGACTGAATCTGACACTCGAAAGTGATCAAAATGATGTCCGACATGATGAGGAGTGATTATTCTTGGATCACCTTTAGATTCGTCTCCATCCCTGAACAGAAAAATCCGGCGAACAACCGATTTCTTAAACAATAATCCCATTTTTACATAGTTCTCGCGGCTTTTAGATTATTGATTTATTTTGCTTTTAAACCATTTTTTTATTAAACTTTGTGGTTATTCTCAATTTTGATTGGAATTTATGGTATTGGATTCAGGCGCCTCATATACATTCAGAAAAAAGCCGGTATTTATAAGCATCATCCTAATATTTGCCGTGATCCTCGCAGGTATTCATGATATTTACGGATATCAGCTGCAGGAATACAGCCTGAATTGGGGGGAACTCTCATCAAAAGTCAGGTCATTGAATCCTTATAATAATAATACAATAGAAGAAAAGAGGATTATCAATCTCGTTTTCGGGGATCCGCTATACAAATCCGATCCAAACACCAATGCAATTGCACATGGAATAGTTGAATCAGGAGTTCAATCCAATGAAACATGGTTATTTAATATAAAAGGGAATATCAGATTCCAGGATGGATCTGCTCTAACCACTGAAGATATCAAATTCAGCATAGAAACTTTTAAGGAATACGTCGAAACCAACGGTAGATTTTTTAATAACGAAATAGCCAAGATCGATTCTATTAATATTATGAATCGGCACTGGTTTCAGGTTTATGTTTCACGGGAAGTGGGTAACCACATGCTTATGTTTAAGGACCTCCCTATCCTGTCGAGTGATTATTACCGGGGAGTGAATCTTGAGGCAACACTCTCAAATATAAGAAATAAGCCTCCAATGGGATATGGACCTTATCGCGTAACAAGCTTCATCCCGGAAAGTGGGATCACACTTTCGAGAAATGAGTTCTATCATCTCGGAAGACCGGAATTCAATACGATAAATATTGTATTCTATGAGGAATTCGACCGTATGACCGGGGATTTTATTACCGGAAACCTTGATTTTATCCAGGTATATGACTTACGAAGCAGACAGGAAATTGCAAGGGCTGATACAACTCTGAAAATTATCCCGGTTCTACTTCCGGAAATGCCATCATTCTTCATAAATTATAATACTACTCATCCGCT
Organism: bacterium; assembly: GCA_028278455.1. GTDB lineage: Bacteria > SM23-31 > SM23-31 > SM23-31 > SM23-31 > JANQEH01. The sequence goes on along the minus strand of JANQEH010000281.1, from coordinate 4,626 downwards.
TCTGAGATCATTGCGAATCAGGAGATCAATAAATCAATTATTCTTAAAGGTCAATTATATTAAATCAGATATCCAGTCATATCATGTCAGATTAATAGCAGCAGGCCCTGTTCCTCCATCATCACAGGCATTTCTGAAAGATCTCGACAGAAATAAATACGATCCAAACAGGGCCCGGTCTTATTTCCGCCGTCAGGGATGGAGCGACAAAAACGGTGATGGGATACTGGAGAAAAATAATATTGATTTCAGTCTGGATTTGATCCTGCCGGATGATAACAACTATCTTGTGGAGCTGGTCCGCAATATCGAACGCGATCTTGGTGAGATTGGTATCCGGGTTAATCCGGTAGTATTACCTCAGGAGGAACTGCGATTAAGGATACGCAGGAATAATTTCGTCATGGCGCTCGATCACTCGACTTTCTATCCGCATGACCTTGTAAGAACATTTCACGATTTTTTTGACCTCTCAGGGAATACGATAAACAGAAACAGACTGGGACAGAATAGCGCTGATGCGTTAAGACAGCTAAGCAGAGCCGGTCAGTTTATCAGACAGAATGATGCGATCAGTATCTTTCAAAGACTGCAGTATCTACACAATGAATCTGCAACCAGCGAATATCTTACTTATCAGCATCATATATATATTGCGGTTAGTTCAAGTACTATAAAAGATTTCGCACCGCTGAATATCCTTGTATCACCGGGGTTTTGGAAACCTGTGAGAGAGAACGACAGACAGAAAAGATGAAAAACCTGAAGAATAAAATATTGTCACTACCCTTCTGGAACAAACTTGTGTCACAGTTTATTTTTTCCCATGTTGTTCTGGCATCACTTTCGATAGCGATTGTAGGTATTTTCCTGATATCCGTTACAAGCAGTTATGTTCAACGCAAAGTACGCGAAACCAACCTTGAAAAGGTTCGAAATTCGGCCTCAGAGATATCCTATTACGTTAACAATACTTTCAATCTTCTCTCTTTCACGGCAAAGCTTCCTCGCTTTTATTCTCAGGAATTTATTAGGGAACAAACTTTAAACCAAATGGCACTGGATTTTGATTTCTTTAACTCTATTTGTGTTGTTGATACTAATCTGACAGTTATTTCCTCAACCGAGATAGGTGAAAAGAATAGCCAATACCCCGATTCTGAATTCTACTTTGCATCAGCAGAAAAAGAGCGTAATATCTCACAGGTATTGATTGTGAACAACCGTCCAATAGTTAGAGTTGCATTCCCGATAAAGGAGTTTGAGAATTATGTAGGTCTTCTTATCGCGGAGATCCGGCTTCATTTTATCTGGGAGCTTGTTGATGAACTTTCAGAAGATATCGAAGACGGAATGATGTACCTTGTTTCATCTGATGGGACTGTAATAGCACATACAAACCGGATAATTGTCTATAACCGGGAAAATTATTCCAGATTTTCTTTTATCAATAATCTTAATGAAGGAAATGAGGGTACAGATTCATATTTAGATACAGGCCAGAATAACCGGGGCATGATCTGCGCTTATACACCGGTAGAAGAACTGAATTGGGGCGTAGTTTTAATACAATCTGAAGACAAGGCATATGAAGTATCCCGCAAGATGCTCAATGATTTTATTTTCCTGATCATCGGTAGTATCATCCTGGCTTCACTTATCGGTATACAGATCACAAGGAACATGGCACAGCCTCTGAAGTTTCTTGTAGAGGGTGTGAAGAAGGTCAGTAAGGGAAGCCTGCTCGAGACTATAAAGGTACCGAGAACAGAGGAGCTCGCAACACTTGCGGTCGAGTTTAATAAAATGACGGAAAACCTTGTAGAGATCCAGAAGAAACTCAAACAGGCGGAGAGACTGGCTACAGTAAGTAAATTCGCGTCGGTTGTGGCACATGAAGTCAGAAATCCTTTTAATTCGATTGTTATCAATATGCAGGTCTTGAAGAGGGGTATGAAAAAGGGTGATAACCGGGAGAAACTTGAGCAGCTAATGGAAGTAATAGACTCTGAGATACGCAGGATCGATGAACTTATCCAGAATTATCTTTCACTGACAAGGCAAAAAGAAATCCGGAAAGAAACCGCTGAAATTAATTCTGTTCTGGATGAAGTCGTCCTCGCCCAGCACCAACGGGCAGTAAAGAATAAAATCAGGATAAAGAGAAACAGCGATTCCGAATCGATCAATATCCCGCTGGATTCCGGACAAATGAAACAGGCCGTTCTAAATATAATTCTCAATGCTTTCGATGCAATGCCGGAGGGTGGGAACCTTGTTATAGGAATTATGGAAAATCACGGTCAGGATGAGCACAATGGTATGATCCAGTTGTCATTCGAGGATACAGGCTGTGGTATCTCTAAGGAAAACGTGTCCGAAGTGTTCGATTTTTTCTATTCGCTGAAAAAAAGCGGTACAGGTTTGGGACTTGCAGTAACGAAACAGATTATCAACTCGCATAACGGTGAGATCGAGATATACAGTGAACTGGAAAAAGGTACGACTGTTCTGGTTTATCTGCCGAGATCATGACCGGAGGATTTTATGAAACTTATCATTAACAGATCGCAGAAAGCATCAAAGAAAGGCATTCTCCGTGGGGAGAAGATACTCCTGCTTAACCTCGACTTAGAGGCAGAACTGACTGATGAGGAATATGGACTGCTCGAAAAATACTATGAACCGGAAGTAGTAATATATAAATACATCGATGAGGAGGAGGAGGATGCCGAAGAACTTACCGGGAAACTGAAAGAGATCATCGATGATTCAAGGACATCATTCTTTATGAGTGATTTCAGAATTTCCGCTGAAACAGAAGAAGGGATCAAGGATATATTCCTGCTCGACAAGATAATCGAGGCTGCTGAAACAGGCCTGAAAAAAGAAATTAATAAACTTAAAAAACTCGATTCCTGGAAAGGTGAGGAAAAAAAGGAGATTTGATCTGCCGCAGGCGATAGGGATCCACATTAGTTTGCGGATCATAGCTGCCGCCGGGACTAATAAACTTGATTTTTAACTAAATTTTTGATAAAATATAGATTAACAATTTAAACTTATTTATTTAACATACATTAAGACTTGGCCTGGGCTAAGTTTTGAGATCTCCTGGTTTACCGAATCCGAAAAACAGGATCGGGATTCACTCCGAATGACAGATTGCCTGTAGTCATTTCGACCGGAGCTCTGAACTTGTGAAAAACGTAGTGGAGAAATCTCAATAACGGAGATGAGTTTATTTTCTCAGGTGTAACAAATAAAGTATTAAGATAATTAATTATTAAAAGAATTCTTACCATGCCGAATAAACGTGTACTGATAATAGATGATGATCCAAATATCTGTGAAGTGGTAAAGGAAGTACTTGAATTCGATAACATCGAGGTACTCAAAGCCGCAACACCCGAAGAGGGATTATTCGAAGCCAGATACAAGTCCCCCGATATTATACTTCTTGATCTCTTCCTGCCTAATATGAGCGGTTTCGACGTCTATAAAAGCCTGAAGAATGATGACCGTACTAAAGATATCCCCGTAATAATCATCACAGGGCATACGGATGCAAGTACGGTTACCTATGCACAGGAACTCGGTCTGAAGGGTGTGTTCTATAAACCCTTTAATTTCGGCCAGCTCAGAAAAAAGATAAAGTATCTTACAGACGATATTGACGATCGGCAAAGCAAATGTCCTCACTGCGGCAGAGAACTCGAAGACTCTTGGCAATTCTGCCCCTATGACGGCTTAAACAGAAATTCAAAAACCAGGAAATAAACTAATGAGCGACGGAATACCCGAAGAATCGATGTATATGCTGCACAACATGGAAGATGCCTGGAGAGTGTTCAGGATAATAGCAGAATTCGTAGAAGGATTCGAAGATCTGAAGAACCTTCCACCTTCAGTTACCGTATACGGTTCGGCCAGAACGAAGGAATCGAATTTTTATTACCAGAAAGCCCGTGAACTCGGCAAAAAACTCGTGGAAGACGACCTGTGTGTTATCACCGGGGGCGGACTCGGTATCATGGAAGCTGCAAACCGCGGCGCTTTTGAGGCAGGGGGTATCTCTGTCGGATGCAGTATCGAGCTCCCTATGGAAGAGAAACCCAATCCATATATAAACCGTCTTGTAAGTTTCCGTTATTTCTTTGTGCGTAAGGTAATGTTCGTTAAATATTCGCATGCATTCGTTGCATTTCCCGGCGGATTCGGAACTCTCGATGAGGTTTGCGAGATGCTCACACTGATCCAGACGAACAAGATCAAGCAATTCCCGGTAATCCTATTCGGCTCGGAATACTGGAAACCGTTTACTGACTGGATCGAAAATACACTTCTCAAGGCGGGAAATATATCACCCGAGGACATGGACCTGTTCCACCTTCTGGATGACGTCGATGAGACAGTAAAGATCATCCACGATTTCCACGGTAACAGGCCTTCTAAATAGAAGTATTAAGGTTTTACCGGAGATAATTTTCTTGCTTTAAATCGCAATATTTTGTACCTTTTAAATCCCTTTAGGGAACTATTGGTTAAGGGTGTAGTATTATTTATTGCATTGTGGCGCTTTAGCTCAGTCGGTAGAGCAACGGACTGAAAATCCGTGTGTCCCCA
>JANQEH010000217.1 GCA_028278455.1 bacterium | reverse complement strand
ACAACAATTATTATTCTCCTGTCTGGTCTCCTGATGGAAATAAGCTTCTTTATCTATCAAATGCCGATGGTTCTACTCAGATCTATATGAGATGGATGGATACAGGCCATACAGCCAAGATTACAAACCTGTCTAGATCTCCTGGCGGAATAAGCTGGTCACCCGACGGAAAATGGCTGGCTTTTACCATGTTTGTCCAGAAGCCGCCGAAAACATTTGCAAAAATGCCTCCCAAACCTCAAGGTGCAAACTGGGCAGAACCAGCGGTATATATCGACAAAGTGATCTACAGGAATGACGGGGGAGGTTATGTAAGGGATGGATTTACCCACATCTTTCTAATGACTGCAGATGGAAACACTCCGAGACAGATGACTTTTGGTGATGTCGACTACAGGAGCGGACTTTCATGGACACCTGATAGCAAGTCATTGTTAATGTCGGTTAATCTAAGGGAGGACAGGGAATATGAAATGAGGGATTCAGAAATATATATCATGTCGATCGAGAATGGAGCGGTAAAGAAACTTACGGACAGATATGGTCCAGACGCGTCCCCAATAGTATCACCGGACGGAAAAATGATAGCCTATATTGGACATGATGACAAGCATCTCGGTTTCCAGATCAACCACTTATATACAATGAACATTGACGGAACAAATAAGAAAATGATAAGCACAGGATTGGACAGGTCTGTACAGAATCTGAACTGGAGAAGCGACGGTAACGGCATTTTTGTCCATTTTAACAGCGAAGGGAATGGAAAGATAGCTTATATCACCATGGACGGTGATGTTGATATTTTAGCCTCAGATGTCGGAGGTCTCTCTTTAGGCAGACCCTATTCCGGCGGTATGTATTCTCTTTCATCAAATGACAGGTTCGCCTATACGCATTCAAAACCTGATCATCCCGCTGATCTTGCGGTCGGGATGAAGAATTCGAAAGAATCTATAAGACTAACTGACCTTAATAGTGATCTTTTTTCATATAAAGAACTGGGAAAAGTAGAAGAGATCTGGTACAATTCCTCTTATGATAACAGGCGGATTCAAGGCTGGATTTGTAAACCTCCGGGATTCGAACCGAACAGGAAATATCCTCTTATTCTTGAGATACATGGAGGACCGTTCGCAAATTACGGAGACAGATTTGCTGCAGAAATTCAATTGTATGCATCTGCAGGATATGTAGTTCTTTATACCAATCCGAGAGGTAGCACGAGCTACGGTCAGGAATTCGGTAATCTGATACATCACAACTACCCGGGACAGGATTTCGATGACCTGATGTCAGGTGTCGATGCTGTGATCGCTAAGGGCTATATCGATAAAGATAACCTTTATGTAACCGGAGGAAGTGGAGGAGGTGTTCTTTCATCCTGGATAGTTGGCCATACTGACCGGTTCAAGGCTGCGGTTGTTCAAAAACCGGTAATAAACTGGTACAGCTGGGCTTTGACAGCTGACGGTTATACGGGTATGCCGAAATACTGGTTTCCCGGTTTCCCTTGGGATAACCTTGAACATTATATGAATAGGTCTCCCATTTCATACGTAGGTAATGTTACTACTCCGACCATGCTTCTTACAGGAGAAATAGATTACAGAACCCCGATGTCTGAATCGGAACAGTTTTATCAGGCGCTGAAATTATTAAAGGTCGAATCAGCGCTTGTCAGAGTGCCCGGAGCGTCACATGGAATAGCTGCAAGACCGAGTAATTTAATTAGTAAAGTTGCCCATATTTTAGGATGGTTCGAGAAATATAAATCTGTAAAATAATCCAATATGAAAGTGATAATGATGAAAACTTCGATTTTTATGTTGATTCTATTTCTGGGATCTTATACAGAAGCAACCGCCCAGGCCGATGAGCAGAAATATGAAAATGAAATACTATCTTTAATTAATACTGACATTGTAAAAGAAGCTTTTGAATATATAAAAAGTATTGATGATGAAACAGGAAAGGACCATATTTTATTGACTGAGATTCCGGCACCGCCTTTTAAAGAGGGGGTCAGGGCAGAAAAATTCGCTGAGATGCTTCAAGATGCCGGGCCTGACAAGACCTGGATCGACGATGTCGGTAATGTATTAGCTTATAGAAAAGGCAAATCTTCTGGAAAACTTGTAGCGATAGGTGCTCATATGGACACAGTATTCCCAGAGGGTACAGATGTTACTGTCAAGTACAGGGGAGATACGCTTTTTGCCCCCGGAATAGGAGATGATACACGCGGCATGGCAATCATTCTTGCAGTACTTAGAACACTCGAGGCTCAAAAAATTGAAACAGTCAATGATGTGATATTTATTGGAACAGTAGGCGAAGAGGGACTGGGTGATCTCAGGGGTGTGAAGAATCTGTTTGGAGAGAATGGTCCGGGAATCGATTCGTGGATATCTGTCGACGGCGCAGGTCTTGCGAGGATCGTTAACGGGGCGCTTGGTTCCACAAGGTACAGGATAACTTTTCGTGGCCCCGGTGGCCATTCATGGGGCGCTTTCGGCCTTGTAAATCCTCAGCATGCACTTGGGAGGGCCATCAAGTATTTCACTGATGAAGCTGAAGAATATACAAGAAAAGGGCCGAGAACAAGCTATAATGTTGGCAGGATCGGTGGAGGCACATCCATCAACTCAATTCCTTTTGATGCATGGATGGAGATTGATATGCGTTCTGTCAGCCCCGAGAAACTCGAGGGTGTTGAAAGTATATTGCTCAAATCAGTTGAGAAAGCGCTGAATGATCAGAACGGGATGAGAAGGGCCGGCCCAGAGCTCAAAGTATATATCGATAAAGTAGGTGAACGCCCATCAGGAATCATTGATCCGGATACTCCTTTGATTCAGAGAGCAAAGGCAGCGATAAGATATTTCGGCGAGAATCCTACACTGAGCACCTCTTCAACGGATTCAAATGTACCAATCTCAATGGGAATACCGGCTATTACAATCGGCAGGGGCGGGATCGGCGCCCAGAATCATTCGCTTGACGAATGGTGGATCAATAAAGAAGGCTATAAAGCGATCCAGCTTGCTCTGACTGTACTGCTGGCTGAAGCTGAAATATATAAATAGCAATTGTTAGTAAACCTTTTTCAAGAAATTAAGTATAACTATCAGGATTAATATGATAGAACTACCTGAGCCGAAATACGATAGTTATTTCTCTGTTGAAAAAGCCTTGCTCCGGAGACGTTCAATTAGAGAATATATAAACAACCATCTTAGCCTGGATGAATTATCACAGTTGCTCTGGGCAGGACAGGGAATAACTCATAAGGATGGATACAGGACAGCCCCCTCTGCGGGGGCTTTGTATCCTTTAGAGCTATATGCGATCGCAGGAAATGTGAGTGGGATCGAAGCAGGTTTATACAGGTATTCTCCTGTTAGAAATGCTCTGATCATTGTCTCTGAGGGGAATGTAATGTTCAGATTTGATGAAGTGATGATCGATCAGAATTTTGTCTCAGATGCTCCCCATGTCATTGTAATTACTGCTGTATTTGAGAGAACTACAGAAAAATACGGAGTCCAGGGCATGAAATATGTATACATTGATACCGGGCTTGCCAGTGAGAATATCCATCTCCAGGCAGTTTAGCTGGGATTGAACAGTGTAGTGATGGGAGCATTTCATGAGGAAAAGCTAACCGAGATAATGAACCTGCCTTCAGTAGAAACGCCTTTAATAGTTATACCTGTTGGAAAAAAATGAAAATTATTTCAATAATATAAGTATTTAATTGTATATATTTCCAAATAAACAGAAAATACTTTAAGGAGAAAAAGCCTTGATAATTTTAAAGAGAATTATGCTGATTTGTTGTGTTCCGTTTATTGTGATGCTCAGCTGCAGCGGCCCAACAAATGATGATTCCAATATTGTTGATAATACAAATTTTGAAGCTCAAGAAGTAATTTCATATGGTTTTGTTGTGACAACACAATCGTATTTGTCCGTAAATACGGGTAATGGTAATATTGAGATAGTCGGGGTGGCTGACACAGATTCTGTATTGATAACTGCCGAGAAAATAGTCAAATCGGAAAGTGTTGAAGATGCGGAAGCACACCTCGATGATCTAAGTATTTCAATTGATGGACAGGCTAATGATATTTATGTTCTTGCTACACCCCCTATTCAGAGTGAAGGCAGATACTATGGTGTAAAGTTTACAATGTATGTACCGGAATACCTTGAGATTTCAGCTGTAAATGTAAATAAAGATATCAGGGTAGAAGATATTAAGAATACTGTTTCCGTTTCCAATACAAATGGTGGTATTGATCTGGATCGTATTAGCGGCAGTGTTTATGTAACCCTTGTCAATGGGACCGTTGCAAGCAGGGTGTATTTACCTGCGGACGGGAAAATTAACATGGATGTAACTGACGGCAGCGCTATCTTATATCTCCCCACGACTACATCAGCAGAGCTAACTGCATACACAACTAACGGTGTAATTAATGTCAACCAGCTTGATTTTACGGAGATTATAATTGACTCCGAAATCTCTTTTATGGGTAATCTGGGAAATGCCAGAGGGACAATATACCTTGAAGTTCTGAACGGGAATATCACAATTTTTGGATTTTAGTAAACGTCAGTTTAAATCCTGGCAGAAATATCTCCAAATGATTTGTATCTCATTACCGTTTAAAATCATACGGAAAGAAACGATGAATTATATACCAGTAAATTTTAATGAAAAGTTTTCAAAATTCACAGAATATTTTTCACCAAAAGTAATTGCTGAAATGAATGATTACAGTTTTAAATTGACGAAATTCAAGGGTGATTTTGTATGGCACAAGCATGATAATACCGATGAAGCGTTTATAGTTATTGACGGTGAGATGAGGATAGATTTCCGCGATGGGGCAGTTACGCTAAAATCTGGAGAAATGTTTGTCGTGCCGAAAGGGGTGGAGCATAAACCTATTGCAGAAGATGAGTGCAGGATTATGCTGGTCGAGCCGACCGGTGTTGTCAATACAGGAGATGCAGGTGGAGAAATGACGGCTGAAGATGAATGGATCTAATTTAAATTTTACAGTACAAATAAAGAATTACCTTAATTTGACGGGGTCTAAATGCGTAAGAGATTAAAAGTATTATCTGCTTCGTTGTTGCTTCTTTCCTTAATAATTCCTCTGACAGTTTTTCTTCAGACAGACTCCGGATACGATCCATCTAATATCGAATGCTATATGATATTAGCAGGAAAGGATGCTTCTGCCGACGGATCCGTTCTTGTTGCACATAACCTTGAGCTCAGCGGTACTGAAATATCGATGATAGGAAAATATCCCGGGAAGAAACATAGACCAAATGACAGAATTTTATTCGAAACCGGTTTGCAAATACCGGAGGTTGATGAGACATATGGTTGGATGGTATTGCGTATATCAAGGAGTCTGAGTTCAAATGCAGTGGCTATCAATGAACATCAAGTTGCACTTGCCGGTGGTGTGAATTTGATGAGAGACAGAAATTTAAAAGCGAAAGAGGCTGATCCTGTTGCACGAAAAGGCGTAACGGGACTTGCGAGGAATGTGGCGCTTGTCCGGTCCAGGAGTGCTAGAGAAAGTATCGAGATCCTTGGAGAATTATACAACAGATATGGAAATGCTTATCCATGCGGCGTGGGATATGCTGATACTGATGAAGTCTGGTATATTGAGTCAGGAGGGGGCAGAACCTGGGCAGCTGTCAGGATACCGGATGATTCCTATTTCGTCCAGGGTAACGGGTACAGGATAGATGTGATCGATCCCGGGGATAAAGAAAACGTATTAGTTTCGCCTGGATTGCTTGAATTTGCTGAGGAAAATGGTTTGTGGGATCCCGGTAAGGGGCCTTTCAGTTTCAGGAAAGCATTCGGAGGCGCGACAAGAAGAAGTTACGGTAATGCCAGGAGAGAATGGAGAGGTATTGACCTGCTGTCTCCCTTAACAAATCCTGACGCAACGAAATATGAATTTCCAATGTTCTCAAAACCTGATAAAAATCTGACGGTGGAAATGCTTTTCTCTGTGTTAAGAGACCATTGTGCTGGCACACCTTATGACAGTTATCCGAAAAATGGAAAGATATATTCAAGACCGGTTATTTGTTCTCCAAGAGTGATACATACTAATGTTATACAGCTCCGTCCGGGATTGCCTCCAAATATCGGCGGTATACTCTGGGCAGGTTTGAGTACACCGATAACCACAGCTTACCTCCCATTATACTATGGAGTTAAAAAAATCCCGAAAGAATACTCGATCTCAGCAAGGTCTGGTGGGGCAGCTCACCATATATTCAAAGATATTTCCGTGGAATTACTGAAGAATTATAATGACAATGCTGAAATGGTTATACCAAAATTCATGTCACTTGAGAATGAATGGTTGAAATCTCAGGCAAGTATTGAGCGAGAAGCAATTAAGTTATACTTAAAGGATCCGGAATCTTCAAGGAGATTTCTAACAGATTATGTAGAAAAGCAATCTGACAGAACGATAAAACTTGCAGGCGGAATACTTGAAGACCTAAGGAATAAAGCCGACAGAAAAAAGTAGTATTTACTCAAAATTATATAATACATTTTTGAAATGCCGGGAGGAAAATAAACATGAAAAGACAAGTCTCCGTAATTCTTTCAGCTCTGGTACTGATATTTACCATATTTCCGGTTCTGCTTTACGCCCAGGATGAAGGGATCACAACGATAATTCTTGTACGCCATGCAGAAAAAGAGAATGACGGGACTAATGATCCGGGGCTGACAGCTGAAGGACTGGAACGCGCTGAAGAACTCAGTTATATCATGAAGAATATTAAGCTGGATGCTATATTTCACACGCAGTATAAACGCACAAGATTGACAGTTGAGCCCACCTCAAAGATCAAAAGCCTTGAATCTCAGGTGATAACGTCGTTAAAACCCGCTGATCTAAAATCATTTACCGAAAATATGCTTGTTGACTATAAAGGGAAAAGTGTTCTGATTGCAAGCCATACCAATATTGTTCCGGCATTGATAAAACTGATAAAAGGCGAGACTGTGAACTTCAGGTCATTGAAATTTATACATGGTGATGTATATGACGATCTGTTCATTGTTTACTTTACCGATAGAGAGAATGCTGTCACTCTGAATTTAAAATATGGAAAACGTACTGAAATACACTGATTTATATTGATATTTGCAGTTTGATTCTTTATGTTCCCATATCCTATTTAATATCTCTGCTGTTGCAAATAAAAAATCAGAAAATACATAACTTATTAAGGAGTCCGGAATGGAAATTAACAAGTATTTTGTGAGAGATATTCCACGCAGGGAATTCCTTGCAAGAACAGTTAAAAGCGGGATCGCAATTGCGGCTACTCCAGCACTTGTGAGTCAGCTTGTATCCTGTGGTGGTATCAGCGATAGTATGAAACCGGATGTAAGCACGGAGATGCTAGATAAAGCCATGCACAAAGCGTTGGAAAAAGGCGGCGATTTC
>JANQEH010000216.1 GCA_028278455.1 bacterium | reverse complement strand
TCGTATGAAAATAAAAAATCCCCGCGATTATATTGTTGCAGTCAAAAAGAACCATGTTCAGATACAGTGGGTACCAGCCCTGACGCCTTTTACTTCCACTGACTTTTTGAGGCCTGTAATCAACGCCCGGAACCAAGTTCCCTATTTTTAGGTGTTGGTTCTTTAATGCCTAAGCAACAAATAATACAACAGGGATTTAATAAATAATAACTATTTTAAAAAACTATTCTTGTCTTTCCTCTTCTAAACCAATAATTACCTTATCGATAATATCGTTCAGACCATTAGATTTCTGCTCTAATGTAGTCAACAATTTATCCTTTTCAGCACGTTCTTTGTAAAGTTCATCTGCAATATTCAACGCTGCCAATATCGCCACTTTCAGGGATGATTTGACCGTAAGGCTTTTCTCGATCTCCAGCATCTTGTTATTAACATACCCGGCAACTTCCTGAATATAACCTGGATCCGACTCACCTTTGATCGGATATTCTGTGCCGAAAATATTTACCTTGACTATATTTCTCTGCATCTAAAAGTACTTTAAGTTATTAGTTAAATAAGTTTTTTATCTTTAAATAGTTAATTTTAATTGTTCTTAAACTGATTTAATTTTCGTTTGTAACTAACAGGCGTAATTGATCCAGTTCCTCTATAGCGCTTTTAATGCGTTTTTTTATACTTTCCGCCTGCGAATTTTCAACCCCTGTAATTGTCTTATTTGTTTCCTGGCCGTTCTCATTAGCTGCAACAGCAATTGAAGAACTGACTTTTCCGGCCAGATTCTTCAGAGATTCATTTTCACTCTTTAAATCTATATTTTCCTTTTTTAGTTTATTAATGAGATCGACTAGTCTGCCGATCTGCTTTTCAAGTTTTTCAAATACTTCGATTTCTTTTTCCATTTAGGTTATGATCTGATATCAATATTAAAAGTTTTTTTGGAAGTTGTGATTATTTTCTTGATAGTTTCTTCAACTTCGTTATCTAGCAGACTTCTTTCCAGTGAATAAAATTTAAGCGATACTTTGACACTCCGGCAGTCTTCCGGTAACTGTTCGCCCCGGTAAACATCATCCACTGATATGGACGATAATAGATCACCGGCTGCTGACTTAATATGATCTATCACTTGTTGCACGGGAACGGAATCCGGTATAACAAAAGCCAGGTCCCTTTTTGCGGGAGGATATTTCGAAAACTCTTTAAAAAGCTTGTTGTAGTTTACCGCATTTATTAGCGGAGCTACTTCAAGCTCAAATATATAAACGGGTGTTTCGAGTTCAAATATCAGGCTTTTATCTCTATATCTGCCGAAAGAACCGATTTTAACGCCGCTATTATAAACAGCGCATGAATCTTCAAGATAGAATTCATCATAAGAAATAAATTCAATTTTGTCAAGGGAAATCTTTTTGAATAGCCCCTCCAGAAATCCCTTTAAAGTATAAAAATCATTGGCATATTCACGGTGATCCCAGCTCGGTAAAACCGCGTTTCCTGAGATCATTCCTGAGAGGCAGAGAGATTCATTTTCACCATCATTTTTATTCAAATCCCCACCGTAGATCCTGCCTATCTCAAATAAACGAAAGTCTTTTGTTTCCCTATTGATATTATGCCTTGCAGAGCTCAGAAGTCCCGGAATGAGGCTTTGACGCATAAGGCTTAATTCAGGAGAAATCGGATTTTTCAGAAATACCGGCTCTCCCCTGTCGGGAAAACTTCTTTTGAATTTACTATCGACCATAGAGTATGTATATGTCTCATTAAAACCAAATGATACTAAAATATCCCTCAACGTGAAAATAGCTCTGTCTTCAAGGTTGCTAATATCTCTTAAGGGAATCATAGCGGTCATTTTCGGCTCGATTTTATCAAGTCCAATAACTCTTGGTACTTCCTCTATCAAATCGATCTCCGTAATAAGATCCGGCCTGAAAGTAGGAGTCTCTGAAATAATGACTCCATCTTCTATCCTGGACCGGACACCAAGCTTTTCAAGCGTTCCGATGATCTCTTTGTTTGTATAATCCCTTCCAACGATCTGATTAAGTCTTTCCGGCCTGAGTTTAATAACATTTTCTTTAACCTCTTCAGGGTATTCATCAAAGAACGGGGAATATACTATCCCGTCAGTTATACTGCTGACCAGAGTCGAGATCTTTTCAAGGGCCTTAACAGTAAAATTTGGATCCAATCCCCTTTCAAATCTTCTCGATGCATCGGTAGACAGAGCAAGGTATTTTGAGCTTCTGCGGGTATTTACTGGATCAAAAAAAGCACTTTCTATCAGCAGATCTGTTGTCTTTTCCGTCACTTCTGAATTCTCACCACCCATTATTCCGCCTAAAGCGACAGGCCTTTCTCCGTCACAAATAAGGAGAACACCTTTATTGATCTTTCTTTTTATGCCGTCGAGAGTTGTGAATGTATCTCCCTCATTTGCAGTTTTTACAATTATCTTATTACCCTTGATCTCATCGAAGTCAAACGCATGCATTGGATGTCCCCATTCCATCAGGCAATAGTTTGTTGCATCTACTATATTATTAATCGGTCTAAGTCCTACTGCGTTCAGCCTGTGTTGGATAAGCAGCGGGGATGGCTTTATTTTGACCCCTTTAATTAACACTGCTGAGTACCTGGGACACTTAATCCGGTCCTCAATAATTATCTGTATATTATTATCTATATTGTTCTTAAGGTTGTTTATCTCAACCGGTTTATCAATCAACTCTGAACCACTCAAAGCTGCAACCTCCCTCGCAATCCCATAGACACTCATGCAGTCGGGGCGGTTAGGATTGATAAATACATCGAGTACTGTATCTTCCTTTAACATTTCAGGAATATAGTCATTACCGACTTTGCTATCTTCAGGAAGTACCATGATCCCACCGGCTTCTTCAGATATTCCCAATTCGGCTTCAGAACATATCATACCTCTCGATTCAACTCCCCTGATCTTTGCAGCCTTTATCTGCATACCGCTTGGAAGCACCGCTCCCACTTTCGCAACTACTACTTTCTGGCCTTCCTCGACATTCGGTGCACCGCATACAAGTTTCTCGCAATTATTCCCGCCAAGATCAACTTCACATACAGTCAGTTTATCAGCATTTGGATGTTTTTCTACTATCTTAACCAGACTGATCTTGAAATTTGTAAAAAGAGTTGGAGCAGGATAAACATCCTCAACCTCGGATCCGGATAATGTCAGATGTTCAGCCAGTTCAAAGGCATCCCAGGGAAAATTCACAAATTCTTTTAACCAATTATATGTTATCTTCACAAAAACCTCTTCTATAGTTAAAACTGATCCAGAAACCTAAGATCATTTTCATAAAACATTCGGATATCAGAGATGCGGTATTTCAACATTGCTATTCTCTCCAGCCCCATTCCCCAGGCAAATCCTGTATACTCTTCCGGATCAATGCCTACAAACTCGAAGACTGCCGGATTTACCATTCCGCATCCTGAGATTTCGATCCAGCCTGTTCCTTTACAGATTGAACATCCCTTGCCTTCGCACATAACGCATGTAAAGTCGTATTCCACACTGGGTTCAGTGAAGGGAAAAAATCCAGCACGGAACCGTATATCCATCTTAGGACCAAACAGTGCGCGTGCAAATGCAAGAAGAGATCCCTTCAATTCAGCAAGTGTAACATTTTTATCGACATACAGGCCTTCAACCTGGTTAAAGACCGGAGTATGTGTCGCATCGGGTGTATCTTTTCGAAATACACGACCCGGGGCAATTATCCTGATCGGGGGGTTTTGCTGCTCCATAACGCGTATCTGAACAGGTGATGTATGAGTACGTAACAGCATACCGTTATCAAGAAAAAATGTATCCTGCAGGTCGCGTGCAGGATGATCCTCAGGAAAATTCAATGCTTCAAAGTTATAAAAATCTGTCTCGATCTCAGGCCCGGTTACTACTTCAAAGCCCATACCCTCAAAAACCGAGATCATCTCCTTTAAAACTATTGTCAGTGGGTGTAATCTACCGATATATTGCGGTCTTCCGGGAAGGCTATGATCTGTCAATTCCCTTCTACTATCACCCGTTTCTAATTCTTTCTTCTTTTCATCAAGAGCAGCGGTGATCATTAGTTTAAGATCGTTAATCTCTTTGCCGACCATTCCTTTTTTCTCCGGCGGTATTGAAGCAACCTCCTTGAAAAATCCCTGAATAAGGCCGGATTTTCTAGATAAATATTTCCGGTAAAGAGACTGATGGTTCTCAATATCCAAGCAATCCTTTAACTCAATTTCGAACTCAGCTTTGACTTTGTTAATATTGTCGATAATTTTCATAATTATCTCATAATATTGGTTAATAAATAGAAAAAGCCTTATAAAAACTATGAAAGGCTTTTTTCAGTAAAACAACTAACTTTTAAACTAAAAGAGATCTACAGTTAACCGGCAGCTTTAACTTGTTCGACAATAGCTTTGAATGTCTCGGGTTCTCTGACGGCGAGATCAGCAAGGATATCTCTGGACAGCTCAACATTGCCTTTCTTTAAAGCACTGATAAACTGTGAATAGGAAATACCACATTCTCTTGCTGCGGCATTTATCCTGGCGATCCAGAGTTTTCTGAAATCCCTTTTTTTCTGTCTTCTGTCTCTATATGCGTATAAAAGCGCCTTGTGGACACTCTCCTTAGCTGTTTTCAGTAATTTGCTTCTAC
>JANQEH010000214.1 GCA_028278455.1 bacterium | reverse complement strand
ATCTTCATCTAAATTCCTCCCCGTGCAATTTCATGCACGTGCAATTCTGATATTTTTTTTCTAATAATACCCATTAAAATGTGACGCAGGCCGCTTATTTCAAGATTTATAGAGGCTGGTACTGATTTTGCATATATCTACAGGAAAAAAATATAATCATCTGGAATAAAATTATAAATTACCTGTATATAATAATAAATAAGGGACCGGTCAATGTCTAGAATTATACTTTCCGTATTTATTCTAACTCTTTTCATTACCCTTAACTGCAGCAGTAATCCTTTAGATGTGGATGCACAGAAATACAAAGTCATCGAATCACTACCTAGAGAACTCACCTCAGCTGAGACTGAGATCATCGGCTCGGTAAATACTTTTGCCCTGAAGCTTCTTAAGGAAATAAATACTAATCAGGAGCCGAATGAGAATATCTTCATTTCGCCTCTTAGCGTGTCATACGCCCTGGGAATGACTTATAACGGGGCTGATGGTGAAACAAAGGATGCAATAGCCAACACTCTGGACTTCTCGGGATTACCGGAAAATGAGATAAACGATTCTTATCGTTCATTAACAGAACTCCTGACAGGACTGGATAATAACGTCGAATTCTCCATCGCCAATTCAATCTGGTACAGGAACGGTTTCTCTGTGGAGCAGCCATTCCTGAAGACCTGCAGTGATTTTTTTCTCGCTGAAGTAGCCGGACTCGATTTCAACCAGCCTTCGGCAGTTTCAACTATCAATACCTGGGTGGTGGACGCCACTAATGGAAAGATAACTGATCTTGTTACTCCCCCGATCAATCCTTTGACGGTGATGTACCTGATAAATGCCATTTATTTTAATGGAAACTGGACAACTCAGTTCGAACCTGAAAATAATACTACAGCAGCGTTCAGCCTTGTTGACGGTTCAAGTAAATCCGTTGATATGATGAACATGACTGAGTTTTTCCTAATCTGTTCTGGGAGTAATTTCGAAATGCTTGAAATGCCTTATGGAGGGGAGGCATTTTCTATGATGATTCTCATGCCCAATCCGGATACAGATATCAATACCCTGATTACCGGACTAACTTACGGAGATCTCGAAAAACTCTACAGGGACGAATCCAGCAGAGAAACCATAATCTCTGTCCCGAAATTCAAGCTCAAGTATGAACTTGAAATGAACGATGTCCTAAAGGCACTCGGAATGGAGATAGCATTTTCACAGGGAGAAGCGGATTTTTCCAGGATCAATCCAAGTGAATCCCTGTTTATCAGTAAAGTAAAACATAAATCGTTTGTCGACGTCAACGAGGTAGGTACAGAGGCTGCGGCTGCTACATCAGTTGAAGTTTCGCTGACCTCAGCACCGTATATGTTCACTGTGAACAGGCCATTCATATTCCTTATCAGGGAGAAATTCTCCAACACTATCCTTTTCATGGGGAAAATTGTGGAACCGGTTATTGAGTAAAAATAAATTTAGGAGGTTATTATGATCAGAAAACCAGCCTTACTGTTACTATTGATTATTGGCTTAACTTATTTATTCTGTAGTGAGGGAAGCATTACCGGCTCAAATAATCCTTCAGGTAAAATCGATTCCCTGCCAAGAAGTCTGACATTCGGTGAACAAAATCTTATAAGCTCGATTAATGAATTCGGATTTTCATTGCTGGAAGTGATCAACAATGATAAGCAGGATGAAAATATATTCATATCACCGCTCAGCCTTTCGATGGCGTTTGGAATGGTCTATAACGGAGCGAGAGCAGATAGTAAAACTGATATTGCCGAAGTTCTTAAATACCATATCATGGAATATGAAGAGATCAATGAATCTTTTGAATCGCTGATCGAGTTATTGGGCAGTTTAGACAGCAAAGTCAAGTTCAACATAGCAAATTCCCTATGGCACAGACCTTCGATCATGGTTGATGAGTTTGTTGATATATGCAAGGATTTCTATAATGCGGAGGTTTCAGCCGTAGGTTTTTCCGATCCAATGACATTGCTAAAAATCAATCAATGGGTATCTGATGTTACAGAGAAAAAAATACCAAGGATATTGGATGAGCCATTAAGTGGTGAAGAAGCTCTCATTGCCATGAATGCAGTATATTTTAATGCAGACTGGTCTGTACAGTTCAAACCGGGTAATACCAAAGCTGAAAGCTTCTATAATCCCGATGGTTCATCCAGATCAGTTGAAATGATGAATTTGAAAACCGAGGAGATTTTCAGGTATAAATCCACAGAGGATTTCACCTGCCTTGAACTCCCATACGGCGGGTACGCATATTCAATGTTGTTGATTCTGCCGGATCAGGATAGCAATATTAACAATCTAATTAATGACATATCAATTTCAGACATCCATGAGGAGTTCTTTGATTCGACAAGCGGCAATATTACTGTCAAGCTGCCGAAATTTAAATTTTCTTCAGGCGGTGATTTTAAAGGATATTTCGAAGATCTGGGGATGGATGATGCCTTTGAAGGAAGCCCGGGTGCAGATTTTTCCGGGATGTTCACTGACCGTCCTTCCAGGGGTATAGACGATATTATACATAAGGCTTTTATTGAGGTTGACGAAAGCGGGACAACTGCTGCAGCCGCGACTGCTATTTCTTTTGTCGATAGTCTACCTCTGAGCTTCATATTCAACAGGCCTTTCATATTCCTTATCAGGGAGAAATTCTCAAACACAATACTCTTCATGGGAAAAATAGTTGAACCTGATATTGAGTAATTGCATTTGGAGGAGAAGATGTTTTCCAGGATTCTATCATTACATATCATTTTATTTATCATTGTGTTTATCGCATGCGGTACTGAAATTACGGACAGTCAGACACCGGATCAGAATACCGGAGATCTGCCGAGAACATTAACTTTGTCAGAAAAAAACATCATTAATTCCGGTAATGATTTCTCATTTAAAATATTCCAGAGAATTAATGAGTGGGAAGATAAGGATAAGAACCTTTTCATCTCACCATTGAGTGTATCATATGCACTGGGTATGGCTCTGAACGGAGCTGTCGGTCAAACAAAAGCAGAAATGTTGGAGACAATGGAGCTGTCGGGATTGACGGATGAAGAGATCAATACAGCGTACAACTCTTTGATGGAGCTGCTTATGTCACTTGATGAAAATGTAAAGATGGATCTGGCAAATTCAGTCTGGATAAGAAATGATTTCCCCGTTCTTGACAGCTATAAAAAGGTATGCGGAGACTATTTCGATGCAGCCATAACGACCATGGACTTCAGCGCTCCCAATGCAGCTGATATAATCAACGGATGGATCGCTGACAAAACTAATGATAAAATTACAGATATAATAGAACCGCCAATCGATCCTGCCATAGTAATGATACTGGTAAATGCTATATACTTTATGGCGGACTGGTCAATCCAGTTCGATCCGGAGGATACTGATGATCAGACTTTTTATCATTCAGACGGAAGTTCAAAAACAGTTAAAATGATGAATATCAAAGAAGATTTTAAGTTCTACAACCGTAAAGATTACCGTGCATTAGAATTGCCCTACAGTAAAGATCTATACACGATGACTTTGGTAGTACCGGAACAGAATATTAATATTGACGAATTTATTGCCGATTTCACTTCAGACGATATGGATCAGCTTATTACACACTTAACCGAACCTGAAGAAATTACGGTAACGATACCAAAGCTTAAATACAGATATAAACTGAGAATGAACGATGTCTTGCTGGCTATGGGTATGAATCAGGCATTCCACCCGGGAGCTGATTTCTCACGTCTCAGCAATTCAGGATCATGGATCGGAGATGTTATACATGAAGGATTTGTAGACGTTAACGAAGAAGGCACTGAAGCCGCTGCAGCAACGGTTATCACATTTGAAAGAAGCATTAGCAATGTATTTACTGCTGACAGGCCATATATTTTCATTATCAGGGAGACGAAGTCGAATACGATCCTTTTCATGGGGAAAGTCGTCTCCCCTCAGATAGACTCTTAACCCCTGCGTGATGGAGTTAATCCCGATTCCCCGCAAAGATCCATCACGATTAAAGCCCCGCCCCCGGGGCTTTTTTATTTCATTAATTAAACAATGCCGGTACATCTAAGAAATATAAAATATGTGCTCGAAAAGATGCAGAGACGCAAAGATAACCTTCCAGCAGTAGCCTTGGCTTCAGCCTGCGGCTACCAGTAGATTGTCTATTGTTTTTCTATTTTTACTTTCTTTGCGTCTCTGCGTCTTGGTGAATCTTTTTTTCTGTATTCCTCTGTATCCTGTTGTATGAATATCATTTCAATTATCAATTAGGGATTTTGTAATCTCATACGTATTATAGACTATAAACACATCCATTTCGGAGGGAGAATTGCATTTATTCAGGTTTGCACTATGCATCACATTAATCCTGAGTTTATCTATTCCTGCTTTTTCTCAGGGCTCAAATGATCATTACACTAAAGGATTAATGCTTAAGAACAGCGGGAAGGTTCCGATGGCGCTTTTCAAATGGGTTAACGGGCGTAATCTCCTCGCTAAGGAGGGGAAGACAGATCCCCGGATTGGTCTCTCTTTTATCGAACTTGCCACCCAGTATAATTACAAAAACTACTACAGTTTAGCTTCGAAAATGTATCTCGAAACTCTTACAAAAGAAAATTTCGAGAAATACCCTGAGCTCTTTATCCGGGAAGCTGAACAGATGATGCCTTTGTTAATCGAGTATAATGAAAAGGATCCTGTCGGGAACTGGAAAATGATGATAGAGAACAGGGATCCCCGGCTGGCGTTGGAGATCAAGAAGTACTGGATAGAGAATGACCGGGAACCATTTAATGAGATCAACGAACGGCTGATCGAACATTGGGAACGGATAGGTTATTCAAGGATAAGTTTTCTCAACGCAAATAATACGATTTACGGTACGGACGACAGGGCATTAATATGGATTAAATACGGCGAACCTGATATAATGAAACACTGGAAAGATCCCTATACTGCGGGGCCGTATGGAAAATTCACCGCGATCACTTACGATATATGGATATACAAAAATCTATATCCGGAACAAGAGCAATCAGTTATCTATGGTTTTGGATATGCCAGGCCTGTTTGGGGAGGGGACCTGCGTTATAGGATTCTGGAGACCTTCGAACAGCTGGGGGGAGGAGCTGAATTCTATTACAGGCTTTCCCATCTTGATGAATGGTTCTATGACAGATACTCCCTGAA
>JANQEH010000212.1 GCA_028278455.1 bacterium | reverse complement strand
GTATTGGGCGCTGAGAGAAGCAAAATAGTATTCCAGTTTCTTGGAGAATCCTTCATTTTCTCTGTTATAGCTCTTGTTATCGGTTTATTACTTGCCAGGGTAGCGCAGCCTTTCCTCGGAAATATTTCCGGTAGAAATATACCACTGGATCTGTATAATATGCCTGTGCTTATTGCTGGTGTCTTTACTATAGTAATATTTGCAGGTCTTGCCGCAGGAAGTTATCCTGCATTATTTCTGTCAGGATTTAAGCCCATAGGAGTCTTGAAAGGGGAGGTGCAGAAAGGCAGAAGGGCTTCAAATTTCAGGAGGATCCTCGTAGTAGTGCAATTTGCAATTTCTATAACACTGATAATCAGCACAAGTACAGTATTTAGTCAGCTTCAATACATGATGAATAAAAACCTTGGTTTTAATAAGGAGCAGATTGTGGTTCTTATTATAGAAGGTAATGAAGCATTTGGCAATGCAGAAATACTCAATAAGGAACTCGACAGTATAAATGGGATAATCAGTACTGCAGGTTCCAGGATGGTGCCTTTTGAAGACAATATGACAATAACAGGATTCTTCCCCGAGGGATTTGAGAATGATGAGGCCGTGTTAATGGAAACTTTTACTATCGATCACAAGTTTCTGGATACCTATGAGATAGAGTTGATCAATGGAAGAAATTTTTCAAGTGAGATGGGGAAGGATGAGCAAAATGCAGTATTGTTAAATGAATCTGCAGTAAGGAAACTCCAATGGGATGATCCTGTCGGGAAGAAGATCGGGATGATTCGGGGCCAGGATTTTAACAACAGGATTGAGTTAACTGTTACCGGAGTTATGAAAGACTTCCACCATAGATCTTTATACAGAGAGATCGAACCCGTACTATTGTTTTATTCAACAACAGGATTACAGAGAATCTCTATCAGGATTAATCCCGGAAACATAATACAGACCATGAATAATATCGAATCTAAATGGAGGGAGATAAATCCTGACTCACCCTTCGATTATTTTTTTCTTGATGAGTCTTTCGAGGAAATCTACAGAAGCGAGAAACAGCTTGGAGATATATTCAGGATTTTCGCTATTCTGGCAATAGTTATAGGCTGCCTTGGGCTTTTCGGGCTTGCTTCTTTTACTGCTGAAAAGAGGACGAAAGAGATCGGGATAAGAAAAGTCCTGGGTTCTTCAGTGAATTCGATCCTGGTACTGCTTTGCCGGGAATTTGTATTCCTGGTACTGATAGCGAACGCTGTTTCATGGCCGGCAGCTTATTTCATTACTGAAAACTGGCTGGGAAATTTTCCATACCGGACTGGCATGGATATCACTACTTTTATAATAGCAGGGATTGCAGCTCTGTTGATTGCAGTCATTACGGTAAGTTACCAGGCTGTAAAAGCGGCTGTTTCAAATCCCGTAGATTCTCTGAGATATGAATAGAATATACCGGATTATGAAAAAAGCAGGGGTATCCCTGCTTTTTTTTTGATTAAAGGTGATCTTGCATAATAATTGCAACTGTATGGTATGATTTAACTTATTTCATAATTTTGTTAAATTTTGCTTAAATATAATCATTTTTTTTTCGTATGTTTGTTTTCAGGCAAAATTAAAAAAGGTAATAATATGGGACAGACAGTTACAAAGAGAATCTTATTATCCTTATCAGATCTGATCAGAACCAGGAATCCACTTGATGATCTTAAGGAGCATATATCTATCGATGAACAAAGAAGAGCTGTGAGAATATACGTGGATTATCCTCTTGAGATCGAATTTTCAGGGATGGACCTTCTTAAGAGCCCTCATAAAGGTAAATCGGTAAATCTTAGCGAAAGCGGTATTCTGATAAACTTAAAAATGAAAGAAAAAATCTGGGAAGATATCATGCCTCAGATTGAAAACAGTCATATTGTATATCATTTTAAAATGCCGGATGAGTTGAAAGCTGACCGCATAGAAGGCAGGGTAAAAAGGTTTATAGAGAAAAGAGGAAAAAAGAATGGTAAGATCGAACTTGAATTCGGTATCCAGAACGAAACCGAAGGTCCTGTTGATAAGCTGAATTTATTGGACTATATTAACGGAAGATTGATGGATTCGATAAATAATGATATTGACCATATCGAAAAATTGATGAAAGATCGTGAATTAACTCCTTCAGAAAAAGATATTTATAATACTCTGCTGAACGATTATAGTGATAGAAATTAATGAGAAAAACCAGATGCAAAAAAACAGGGTAATTTGAATGGCACAGAATATCGGTACTTTCAGAATAGAGGATGGCGCAATCCAGATTGAAGGAATAAAGAATTTATCCAGACTATGTCATTATGACCCGTCGGATAAGAACAGGATGTTTAAAGGAATTGAGCTCTCAGAAGAGCTGAAAGATGATAAAGGCGCTGCACTTTTCGTTGCAGGAACAGAGATCGATCATTCTTCTATTTCCAAGTTAAGCAGGTTGTCAGAAGATTATCAGACAGGTTTTGAATTTGATTTCCGGCTCAAACCAACACGGCAGTTAATAAGTTATTTCAGGAAGATCATTTTTAAAAAGATCGATATTCTTGTATCACACCGTGGAAAATACAGGGTGTATTCGAATTTCTTCAACAATGTATTGAAGAGTATGAAAGGTATTATGGAGGAATTGCTTTCAGATGATATTCTTGTATTGCATATCTACCAGATGAAGTTTGCAGCTGATAATGCATCTGTAAAAGGTACAAAGCCTTATTTCAGCCATGTTGTCTCAGGTGCCTTGTTTTCATATGCAATTGCGAATATGAAAGAACTGCAGGAGCAGATACATTTTTCATCTGAAGATATGAAAGATCTTTTAAGAGCAGCATTTCTATATCCTATCGGAGCTTTAAATAAAGTCGATGCCATTATAGGGCTTCCTCTGGAAGAAAGACATCAGGGATTTAATGATGAGAACAGAAACAGCGGAAAGATGCTGGAGAACCTGAACCTGAACCAGGATGTAAGAGATGCTATAGAATTCATCAATGAATACCAGTTCGGGTGTTTTGACATAGTAGAGATGAAAGAGAAAAGTACCTGGTATGCCAATATAGTGATCGTTGTGAACAGATACCTACAGGAAGAAACGGGATTGTTCGGGATCAAGACTAAGCTTAAGGACATCATCGATCAGCTTAATGTTCTTGCGGTAAAAAAGAAAATGAATATTGAAGTCGCTCAGGCATTTACGCTGGGGCTTTCGATGATTGATGTGTTTGATTTTTACCAGGAATTGGACGATCTGAGGTCGTCCTGCGAATATAGCAGCGCCCTTGCGTATCCCATGACCGGACTGGCAAGCCCGACTCTGATCCTCTGCAAGAACAATGTTACAAAATGTGAATATCTTGAGGTAGGAACTACGGCCGTAAACCTTTTGCAGCAGACCGATGAACTCGAACCCGGGAAATACTGCAGGTGTTCACTACTGTCAAATAAGCTTCAGAATTTCTACGGTGAACAGTATAATGATATAAAGAGCGAAAAGGCAGTAGAGGCATCGTAAATCTCCGTTACCTCAAAAATCTTACCAGAAATCTAATATTGATCAAAAATTAATACATTCTGTTTTTTTAAATAAGTATTTCCTTGAAACTTTCAAGGAAAAAAACGTATACACTATAAATATTACTTTGATTTATTCCAAGAAATAATAATATGTGTTTGAACCGTTATAAGATTCCTTCATTTATAAGCAAGTGTCTCGACAAAATTCTGCCTGTTTCCGATAATTCGTATTTAAAGGGGGATTATGAAGAGATTTATAGAAGTATTTGCAGGGAGAAGAATTCATATAAAGCTAACATCTGGATAACAGGGCAGATTATAAAGTCGAGTATTTCATATTTAGCCGATTCGTTAAAATGGGACACATTAATGTATAAGAACTACCTGAAAACCGCAATCCGCAGTATAAGCAGGAATAAGACGACATCATTTATCAATATTTTTGGTTTATCTATAGGTATTGCATTTTCACTACTTGCTTTCCTGTTTGTTGATCACGAGTATTCCTTCGATAAGTTCCATTCCGATCCTGATAGTATCTTTCGAGTCTGGACGGATAGTTACAATCCGAGGATGGGAACAATGAAAGCTAATGCTGTGCCCTATCAGCTGACATTGGATTTCAGAGATCTATTTCCTGAGGTTGAGTTTATTACAAATGTAGCAAACCAGGAAATGATCATTAATAAAGACGGTTTGATCTTCCGTGAAATGGTAAGTTTTGTTGATTCCGAGTTTTTCAAAATATTCAGTTTCCCAATCCTGCAGGGAAACACTGCCAATCCCGTTATTAATAGAAATTCTGTTGTTATAAGTTCAGAAGTCGCAGGAAAATATTTCGAAAATGAAGATCCTGTTGGAAAGATACTTAAAGTAACGATTCAAGATTATTCAAAGGAATACATAGTCTCAGCAGTAATTGACAACTGTAAGGAAATATCAACTCTGCACTTCAATTTCCTTATATCATTTGAAGAATTTAAATCAAGGTTGAATCCTCAATTTCTACGAGGTTACGGAGCATGGATATCATCAATGTATATCAAATTGATTCCGGGAACAAATGTAGAAGAACTGAGAGAGAAGATACATCATATTGACGATCAAATCGATCAGAATCTGAGGCCCGGTAGAACCAGGCGATATAATTTGATGAATATTAAGGAAATTCATATTGAAACAGAACTTGACCTAAAGACAGATAACGTAAGTAATCCACTTTATTCATATATTTTTTTAGGACTGGGTGGAATAGTCCTGACAATTGCTTGTATAAATTTCATGATATTGTCAACAGGACTATCTGCTAAAAGAGTAAAAGAAGTAGGTGTTCGAAAGGTAATGGGAGCTTATAGAAGTTCGCTAATAAGACAATTTCTGGGAGAGGCGATAATTATGAGTTTAATTGCATTAATCTCAGGAATAATTATTTCAATTCTTTTCCTCCCGGTTTTTAACGATCTTACCGGAAAAAACCTTGAATTTGTTTTGAGCCTTAAATTTTTGATCATAATGCTCGCAGGTACCCTTATTGTAGGTTTCATAGCGGGGAGTTATCCCGCGATCTATCAATCGAATTTCAAACCCGTAATTGTACTGAAAAGATCATCGGGCGGATCTAAGAAAAGCATTTTTATCCGATTTCTTGTGATTATTCAGTTTTCACTTTCTATAGTATTGATTATAGTTATGGTTGTTTTCCGTCAGCAGTTGATTTTTTTGCAGGAAAAAAACCTCGGATTCAATCATGAGAAAGTAATAGAGATAAACATGAATACAAATCCCGCAAATGCAGATCAGATACTTGAGAGGTATAGGAATGAGATAGTAAATGACAGAAGGATAATTAGCGTTTCAGGCTCTTCTTCGAGTTACGGATCAGGAATAAGAGGTAACTTGACGCAACTCGGTTTCGAACAATCAGATGGTGAAAGAATTTTTATTAACTATTCAATAATTGATCAGGAGTATTTTAATACAATGGGAATTGAGGTAATCGAAGGGAGAAATTTTTCGAAAGAATTCGGTACCGATCCTGAAATTGCCTTGATAATAAATGAGAAAGCTGTTGAAGTAAATGGCCTGAATTATCCCATAGGAAAGAAACCGGAATGGATAGGACCGGGATCACAGAAAATAATAGGAGTAATAAATGATTTTCACTACGGTTCTCTTCACAATGAGATCGAACCTCTGTTATTTTGCCTGACAAACAAACCTGTGGATACCGATGTACTGAAAAGCGTGGTAGGAGGATGGCCGCATTATTACAAATATGCTCTTATTAGAATAGGAGAGGGTGACCCACGCCTGATCATTAATTTTCTGAGAGAAGCCTGGAAAAAGGTGTCTCCAAATTTACCTTTCGAAATGAATTTCCTTGATCAGACTATTCAGTCTTTTTATGAATCTGAGCAGAAATGGGGAGAAGTTGTCAATTATGCATCCATTTTCGCCATATTTGTTGCCTGTCTCGGAATGTTTGGATTATCCCTTGCCTCTTCTCAAAAAAGGATAAAAGAGATCGGTATAAGAAAGGTGTTTGGAGCATCAACAACCAGAATAGTATTACTGATTTCGATTGAACTGATAATGCTTGTAGTCTTATCGACAATATTGGCTTTTCCTGCGGCTTTTTATGTATGTAGCGAATGGCTTCAGAATTTTGCTTACAGGATAGATTTGACAGTATTCAGTTTTATACTTTCCAGTTTAGGAGTCCTTTTCATCGCGGCTATCACTATCAGCTTCCAGATTCTTAAAGCGGCGAATTCGGATCCGGTTGATGCGATAAGATATGAATAATTAAGATAAATTAGGAATATAGGGGAAATTAAATTGAGAGCTATTACTAAACAGGAAGAGCAGATACTTCTGATCATTCATTCTTTGAAGGACAGGGCGTATCTGGTTACTATCAGAGATAAACTGATGGAGATCACGGGCAGGGAATTTGATGTCGGAACAGTTTATAAGCCTTTGAAGAGACTGAATAAGGACGGTTTTCTGGACACTTATTTGGGTGAGCCTACATCGGTAAGGGGTGGAAAGGCAATAAAGTATTATAAGCTATCAAGAAATGGCATAGAGGTCCTGAAGGAAGCAAAAAAGGTTCAGGACAAGTTGTGGGAAAGCGTTGTATTGAAAGAATTGAAATTCTAATAACAAATGAGTGAAAAAGAAAAAAAAATACCTGCCCTGGCAGATGGTCTGCTTCGGGTGATCCTGCCCTGGTCTGATCATTCTTATTTACTTGGAGACTACGAGGAACTCTATTCAAGAATTTTCACTCAGGAGTCCGGCTTTAAAGCAAATTTATGGTTATTGAAGCAGATCATAAGATCTTTTTTTACATATATTAATGATTCAATCTACGGGAGCATTATTATGCTTAGAAACAACTTTAAGATCGCATTCAGGAATTTAATGAAGTATAAAACTTTCTCATTTATTAATATTTCCGGACTTGTACTCGGTATCACATGTTGCCTGTTAATAATGCTGTATATCCAATTCGAGCTGAGTTTTGACAGTTTTCATGAGAAATCTGACAGGATTTACCGTGTTTATGAGGATATCAGAACGGATACAGGGACTCAGCGAGTGTTCGCCCCGATACCTCCTCCATGCGGTCCCGCACTTGAGCAGGACTATCCGGAGGTGCTGAATGCCGTAAGGCTCTGGTTCTGGGGAAATCTGGAAGTACAATACGAATCAAGATTGTTTTATGAAGACGGTATTTTCTGGGCTGATCCCGATATATTTGAAATGTTTTCATTCAAGTTTATTAAAGGTGATCCTGAGACTGCTCTGGTTGACCGCTCATCAATAGTGATAACAGAGAGGATAGCTGAGAAATATTTTGGCGATATTGATCCCTTAGGGAAGGTGATGTTTCTTAATGGTAATGACATGATGGTTACCGGTGTTATCGAAAATATCCCCCATAATAGTCACCTCCAGTTTGATTTCCTTGGCTCCTTAAATGTTTTCTCAAACAGAACGGGGATGATGCAGAACTGGTATTCGACTATGTTCCATACTTATATCGAGATTCCTGAAAATGTTGATCCTGCATATGTCGCTGAAAAAATCAGAATGGTAGCACATAATTACGAGGGTGAGCAATTTGCCGAATGGAAAGAAGAAAGACTGCATTTTATTCAGCCGCTGACAGATGTATATTTAGGAGAAAGTCTGAGATTTGAACCGGGTTTGAAAGGCAGTCTTAAAAATGTTTACATGCTGATTATTATTGCCTCGCTGACACTTGTGATAGCCTGTGTCAATTTCATGAGTCTTTCTACTTCACGATCGGTAAACAGGGCTAAAGAGGTAGGGATGAGAAAAGTTGTAGGGGCAAACAGATTACAGCTTATAAGACAGTTCCTTGTTGAGTCTATTCTTATTACAGGAATAGCATTACTAATATCGTTGGGAGCAGTGTATTTTATCCTGCCCTATTTTAACGAACTTACAGGAAGGAATCTGGCTATTGATTATCTCGGTAATTTATCATACCTGGGAGGAATAATAATTCTGGCTGCATTTATCGGGATGCTGTCAGGCAGCTACCCGGCTTTTTATCTGACATCATTCAGGCCTATCACGGTTGTCAGAGGAATACTCGGTAAAATGGGACAGGGTGGTGATCTGCGGAAAAGCATGGTAGTCATACAGTTTGGAATAGCTATAGTTCTGATAATCAGTACTTTCACTATTTCAGAGCAGATTGAATTTATGAAAAACCGGAGTCTCGGCTTTGATAAAGAGCAGATGCTTATTATAAGATTCAAGGGGAACCATGACCTCAGTCAGAAGTATGAGGTATTGAAAGAAACCTTCCAGGAGCATCCATCTATAATCAGCACAACCGCTTCAAACAGTATTCCTGGTCGAGGGACTTCGAATTATGCTTTTGCATTATCTAATGAAGAAGACAATATGAATCAATCTATGTTCTACCTTTTTGTGGAACATGATTTTATCCCTGTATACGGCATGGAATTGGTTGCAGGACGGAATTTCTCAAGGGAAATGACTACAGATTATGAAGAAGCCTTTATTTTTAATGAAGCTGCAGCAAGAGCAATTGGGTGCAGCAGTCCGGAGGAAGCAGTTGGAAAAAGGATGAATTCCGGTTTTGGTAGAGACGGTAATATAATCGGAGTCGTCAAAGATTTTAATTACAGATCTCTCGAGAGAAATATTGAGCCTCTTGTATTAACGATAAGGCCGGGGAATTTCGGTTATTTAACACTGAAACTCAAAACTGATGATATAGCATCTACTATGGATTTTGTTAACGAAAAATGGAGTTCGTTGTATCCTGATAAACCAATCGTTTATTTCTTTCTCGATGATGATTTTAACAGACAGTATTCGGCTGAAGAGAGAATCAGTACGGTATTCAGAGTGTTCACTATACTGGCGATTTTTATCGCTTGCCTTGGTTTGTTCGGGCTGGCATTATTTACTGCAGAACAACGTACCAAAGAAATTGGTATCAGGAAAACGCTCGGGGCATCAGTGTCAAGTCTTACTGTGGAATTGTCAATGGAATTTACTAAGTGGGTTATTGTATCGAATATTGTTGCATGGCCAGTTGCTTACATTGCAATGAGCAGGTGGCTTGAAGGTTTTGCCTACCGGATAGAACCGGATCTGGCCTTCTTCATTATTGCGTCAATAATTGGTCTTATGATTGCCCTGGTTACTGTTAGCTACCAATCAATTAGGGTGGCTAATGGAAATCCGGTTGAATCCTTAAGGTATGAATAATTAATTTAAACCTACTTAATTAAAGAGGCATGGCCGCTGTCGATGACCTTTGTATACATGAAGTCATCCTCCAGGACAGTATTATTATTGCCGTCGATGAGTTTTACATAGTTAACTGCACCGCATCCGTAAAACTGATAATTCATACCGATTATCCTTCCGGCAGGCTGAGTAAAAGATAGCCCATAAATCTTCTTGCCGTTCAATCCGATTTTTACGTTACGGTCTATGACTTCAACGCGAAGGTTACACCAGTCGGAGAGATCTGTCCCGAACGGCGTAAGGTCATTTTCTGAACCGGGGATCTGTTTTTCCATAAACTTTACTCCAACTGTTCCCACAAGACCGGGAATTGTGAGCGGAACAATGATCCTTCCGTTCTGACACATTAAAGTAAGAATAATATACTGACCGGTTAATCCCCCCTGTTGAAGATTATTCTTGATTTCAGTCTCGAGTACGAAATTATCTCCATATATCTCCCCGAAATCCTGAACATTGTAAAAGGTTATCCAGAAATTATTTCTTGAAAGGTCAACATTATTTGCCTGGAGAGCAAAAGGGGAAATATGTAAAGTGCCGTTATTAACAATGTCTTTATTCTTAATATAAAGAGGATTAGGATCGTTATAATCGTACCTTGCAATACCAATCCAGCCATCAGTTGTAATATGAATATTGTGTTCTTTAGCAACAGAATTGTTAATCATTAATTTCGCTTTATGGTAACCCGGGAAATAATACACACTTGTGTGATGTTTGTTATCCTTAGAAATACGTGCACGTCTGCGAGGATCCCAGGATTGCTGAATTACAAAACTGTCTGCTTCAACACTGGTAACATCATAATCAAAGATCACTGTATTGGGTACACCATTTGTTACGACTTTCCTGCTGGTGAACACAATATCATCGTAAACTGATGAGTTTCCGGGGCTGACCATAAATAAATATATAGAAATAGTTATTGCTGATAAAAGTATTACAGGAAATAATAAAGCTCCATTTTTGTAAAAGGGAATATCCTTCCTCGTCATTTCCGATCTGAACCTGTCAATAATCCGGGAAAAACTACCCGCAGCTTTGTCGATCCTTCGACTGTTCATTTCATCCGTGAGAGACTTCTTAAAATCATGCCAGTTCTTATATCCAAGAAATGTAGTGAGTGCATTTAATGTTCCGGTATGTGGTATCCCGTCGTAATTCTTATTCCAAATCCTTTTCAGTGTGGATATACTGATCAGAACTCCTGTTTTCTCAAAAACAAGCTCACTCAAATACTCATAATCCCTCTGTTTCCATCTTGTGCTTTCGGTCAAATTCAGTTTTTCTTCAATCAGTTTTCTGCATTTTTCAATAAAAAACTGTTCTGTTAAATGCATTTATTGCTCCTGATATGATATTTTAGATTTGATCGGGGATATAATTACCTCTGCAGCCCTGTGTTTTATTATACGCAAAAGTACGGAAAATGTCTCATTTTTAAAATGAATAGTATTTGAACGCAACTTGAGTACCTTATAGGTGAAATAAAAACAAATTTCTACGTAATATAATTCAGTATCGATCCCGAAGTCATATAAAATATAGGAATGGAGCTTAAGATGTCAAAAAGAAATTTCATAAGATTGTCTCTATCAAACATTTTACCCGGTCTGATTATTATTTTATCCTCAGCATTCGCTCAGTCGCAGATTATCGAGTTTGATTCTGAAAAATGGGATATTCAATACGGGAAAGTCGTAGAGTATCTTGGACAAAAGAGCTTTTGGGGGAGAGCATCCCTGAGAGATGTTGAATTTGAGAATGGAGTAATTGAATATGATGTGGCTTTTGAAGGAGGTCGCTGCTTTGCCGGGATATTTTTCAGGCTTCAGGATCCCGGGAATACTGAGCATTTCTATATGCGGCCCCATAAGTCTAACCTGCCGGATGCGCTCCAATTTCAATCTATAATCAATGGTCAGTCTTCATGGCAGCTTTACAGTAATGAGGGATTTGCTGAGGCAGCCAAGATCCCTCATAAGGAATGGATCCACGTTAAAATGGAGATCTCAGGGACGCAAGTAAGGGTTTTTCTGAATAACTCTGAGACTCCGGCTATTGAGATCGATGACCTCAAGAGAGAATCCCAAAAAGGCAGGATCGAGGTTGGAGGACCTGGAAACAGGCTGGCCCATTTTGCCAATTTTACATATAGAGTGGATAATAACCTCGTTTTCAAAAGCCGCAAAAAATACAAACTTCCGTATGGGATTCTGGATGACTGGAAAGTTTCTCAACCTGTAAAATACTATGATATAGAGCCCTATGAATACCCGGAATCAGATAAACTTAATAAAGTTGATTGGATTGATACAGAATGTGAGCACACAGGTCTTGTTAATGTCGCATGGTATGGAACCAGACCTTCAAATATTCCTCATGCTCTTTATGCTAAAACTACAATCCATTCTGACAAAGATGAAATTCGAAGAATTGACTTCGGATACAGCGATATAGCAACGGTTTTTCTGAACGGTGTTCAGGTATTCACCGGGAGAAGTGACTTCAGAAGAAGAGATCCCTCATTTCTTGGAATAATCGGCCTGTATGATTCCATCTTTATGCCTCTGAAAAAAGGCGAGAACGAGATATTCATTACACTTATGGATGTGTTCGGCGGCTGGGGATTCATTATGAAAGATGCTAGTGCGGTTTATTTGGATGAAAGCATCGAGAAGGTCTGGGATACCGGAAAGAAATTCAGGTTTCCTGAATCCGCAGTATATGACGAAAAAAGGGATGCAGTATACGTTACAAATTTCGATCAATATTATCCAAGCAGGGCGCAGGGAATTCAAGCAATCTCAAAACTGTCTGTCGATGGCGAAATCGAGGACATCGAATGGATGAGCGGTTTTTTTAATCCTACAGGAATGGAGTTATACGGGGACAGGCTTTATGTTGTGGACAGGAGAGGTGTTGCGGTCGTTGATCCGGATAAAAAAGAGATCGTTGAAAGATACGGAATTCCTAATACCGGTTTTTTAAATGATATTGCTATTGACGCTAAAGGCAATATTTATGTTACCGATTCCAACAGGAGTATAATTTATAAGATCATGGAAGGTAAGACATCTCAATGGCTTAAAGACGAAAGGTTAATAAATACAAACGGTTTGTGTATTGACGGGAACAGAATGCTTCTCGGTAACAGCGGTGATAACTGCCTGAAATATGTTGATCTGGATACGAAAGAGATTGGTATTTTATTCGAGTTTGAACCGGGTATTATCGACGGAATAAAAGTGGATGATTCCGGTAATTATCTTGTTTCAGTATTCGATGGAAAGATCTACAGGATCACACCGGGTGGCAAAGAAACCAAGTTGATAGATACAAGCGCTGAGAATTTTAACTGCGCGGATTTTGAATATATACCATCGATGAAGCTGTTTATTATTCCGACCATGGGTAACTGTGTAGTCAGAGCATTCAGGATCAAGGACGAATCTCGATAGATATGTGACAGATTAAAATTGGAGTAATTATGATTAGAAAACAAGTACGTCTTATTGGTAATATATTCATAAGATTATTTATATTATTATTATCTTTTCAAGCTTTTGCACAGGAAAATATCATAGAGCTCAATAGTGAAAACTGGAATATCTTAGGAGGCGAGGTATTAGAGTATTCCGGTAGAACAGCCTTTTACGGCACAGCAATACTGAAGGATGTTGAATTCAGGAATGGAATCATAGAATATGATATAAATGTGACAGGAGGCCGTTCTTATCCCGGGATTATTTTCAGGATACAGCCCGGAGCCCAGGGGAATTACGAGAATATCTATATCCGTCCGCACAGGAGCGGTCTATATCCTGATGCTGTCCAGTATACAGCTGCGTTTAACGGGATTGCGGAATGGCAGTTATGTCATGGTGATGGATACACAGCTCTTGCAGCATTTCCTGAGAATGAATGGTTTCACGTAAAGATCGAGGTAAAGAGAACACAGGCGAGAGTGTTTCTTGAGGCCTCAGATAATCCTGCCCTCGTCATCCATGATCTGAAACACGGTGATCTTAGCGGAGGTGTAGCATTATCAGCTCCCGCAAACAAAACTGCTTACTTTTCAAATTTCAGAATTACTCATACGGATGAACTTGAATTCGATGCTCCACCGGAGAAATCCGCACCTGAAGGGATCATCACACATTGGGAGATATCTAAAGCATTTCCTGTATCACAGATAAGGAAGGACAATTATCCTTCTTTCTTTATGTCTT
The DNA here is from genome assembly GCA_028278455.1 of bacterium. GTDB lineage: Bacteria > SM23-31 > SM23-31 > SM23-31 > SM23-31 > JANQEH01. The sequence continues at coordinate 9,919 of JANQEH010000212.1, read as the reverse complement.
TCAATGCTGGATGGGAATCCATACCAGTTGAACCTTCCGGTATCCTCAATATTGGAAGACACAGGAAAAGGATCAAACCTCCTGAGGCTGATTGCGTGCTGGTAAGATCCAGTATCTATTCAGAAACAAAAAGGAATGTAAAACTGTCTCTGGGATATTCAGATGAAGTCGACCTTTTCCTCAACAGCAGGAAGATATTTTCTGCCAATAGTTCGTATCAATCCCGTGACAGGTCATTCGTAGGTGTTATTGGTTTTAACGACCATCTTATCCTACCGCTGGAGAAAGGGAATAACGAGATTCTTATGTATATTACCGAAAGATTCGGCGGTTGGGGAGTCATGGCTAAGCTCGACCGGGAAGTTGATATACCAATGAAAGACTATGATTTACTTCAAAAGGAATGGGAAACACCTAATGAACTGCTTACTCCCGAATCGGTAGTTTATGATGGGGAGAGAGAAGTCCTGTATGTAACAAACTATGATTTCCCATCAGCTATGCTGGGAAAATTCGATGACAATACAGGTTATATTTCAAAGGTAAAGCTTAACGGTGAGATCGAGGAGAAGGAATGGGTTAAAGATCTGCATTTCCCTGCCGGGATGTGTATTCACAAAGACAGGATTTATACACTTGAGAGGCGCAATCTGGTTGAAATAGATATCTATAATGGCCGGATAGTTAAGAGATACCCTCTACCGGAGATGGAATTTGCGAACGATATAGCTGCTGATGTTGAAGGGAATATTTATATTTCCAATACTTCTAATCCGCTACTGGCCCCCGATATATACAAGTTCAGAAACGGTGAATTCGAGGTCTGGCTTGATGGGGAGGAGATTCACAGGTCGAATGGAATTTATATTCACGGCGGTGAACTCCTTGTAGGTAATTCGGGAGACGGAATTCTTAAAGCAATCAATCTGATTACAAAAAAGGTCAGGAAAATCGCCTGTGTCGGCGGAGGTGTAATTGACGGAATAAGGATTGATAACAACGGCAATTACCTTGTCTCCAAATGGGGCGGCCAGATCTTTAGAATAACTCCCGAAGGAGAAGTAGTTGAAATATTGAACGGTTTTCCCGGCAAATTTAATACGGCTGATTTCGAATATATTGCAGCTAAAAACCTGATGATTATACCCACATTTACTGCAGATAAATTGATTTGTTATAAATTTATTTCAAAAAGATAATAATAAAAAGATAGTGAGGCAATGTATGACAAGAAATTTATTGACCGGCATTATAACTGTGATTATGACTTTATGTCTAATGCAGAGCTCTCTTTTGGCGCAGGACAGGTCGGGACAATTTGATCTGACAAATACAGAGAACTGGATATTCCAGGAAGGAACAGAATTCGAAAATGTTACTTATAAAGGCGTAAAGGCACTCAGGATTAAACCTGGTATAGGAGAACGATGTGCATATCTCAAAAATTTTGAGTTTGAAAACGGTGTGATAGAACTGGATATCGCTGCTATACCAAGTTATACCGGTCTTGTATTCAGGGTTAGGGGCGATCATGTATATGAATCAGTATACTTTCGTCCTCAGAATTCTGTCAATAGCAATCCGGTACGTCAAGGGCATACGGTACAGTATGTCTCAAATCCCCGGTTTACCTGGTATCACCTGAGGGCAAAATCACCGGAAAAGTATGAAGCATATGCCGATCTTCCTCCTGAAGAGTGGTTCCATGTAAGGATAGAAGTAGAAGGTGACCGGGCTCGGGTATATGTAAATGATTCCAATGATCCATGCCTTGAAATTGACGGTCTCAAGCATGGATTCAGCAAAGGCTCTGTTGGCATCTGGGCAGGAAATCAGTCCGCCGGAACATACGCTAATCTAAAGATCACTCCAGGCAATACTTCAGCAGAAGAGGCAGAAGTGAAATCCAGGGTGATATACACACATGAACAGGAATATCTATTCAATATCTTCGAGAACCGCAGATCGATCAGAAAATTCAAACAGGAACCGGTTCCGGATGAACATATTGTGAAGATACTGGATATCGCCAGAACTGCCCCTACATCGGGAAACCAGCAACCGTGGAAATTTCTTGTAATAACGGACAGAGAGAAAATTGACAGGCTGAGAGATGAATCTGTTAACCGGGCTGTAGAGAGGGCAAAAAAGCGCCCGAATATGGATGATTCAAGGATTGAGACTCTCAGAAAGCAATATCATGAAAATTATAGTAATTATCTGTCAGCTCCGGTTTACATAGTGGTTCTTACAGATAAGAATTCAAAATATCCGGACTATAACAAATGGGACGGCCCGCTGGCTGCAGGCTATTTAATGATCGCTGCAAGAGCACTCGGATACGGAACGGTCTTTATAACCGATTCATTTCCGGAGGATCTTACAAAGGAAGTATTCGGTATTCCTGATAATTTTGAAAGAGTTTGTTTTACACCTATAGGTGTACCTGAATCCTGGCCGGTGTCCAGAGGCAAAAAACCTTTAAGTGATTTCATGGTTTTTGAGAGGCTGATCGAAGGAGTAAACTTCACTGTCCCGGTTACAAGAAAAGAGATTACTATTGATGTCGAAATGCTCGATCAGTATACGGGAAAATATAAACTTGAATCCGGCGCGATAATCACAGTTACAATAGAGAATGGAAGATTGACTGCTCAGGCGGAAGGACAGCAGAAATTAGAGATGTTTGCGGAAGCAAAAGACAAATTCTTTCTTAAGATCGCAGAAGTTCAATTTGAGTTTATCAGGGGTGAAAGCGGTAAGATCAATGAAATGATTCTGATTCAAAGTGGTCAGAGAATGATCCTGAAAAAGCAGGATAAATAAAACTGTACAAAAAAAATATGACGGAAAGTTCATCACCGAAATTCTGTGATCTGACACAGAAATCTGCTCTTTATCACTAAAAGTTTGAATACGGCCGTCAAAGACCATATCTTCCAATCGAATCCAGCTGCCTGGAAATCGCATAAAAAAGCTTCAGGCATCACCGGAAATATTAATTGTTTTGAATTAAGCAGTTTGTATTATTTAAATCCGGGATGCCTGAGCTGATTTTTTGTCTTTTCAAAAATAAAAAAACCAGAGAGTGATAGCATGAAGTTAAATCGGTTTTTAACTTTACTGGTACATTTCATTATAATGAGCATTCCGTTTTCAGTTTTCTCCCAGGAGAAGGAAAACATTCATGGAATTTATGGCCCTTACCTTGGTCAGAGACCTCCGGGTAAAAGCCCGGAAGTATTCGCTCAGGGTATAATTACTGAAACGGATTACAGGCTTCATGGTTTTCCATCTTTCTCAAATGACGGTAATTTAACTGTGTTTTCAATTATCCCGCCGGCTATTCTTATCTCGGAAAATACGGTCAATGGCTGGACAAATCCAAAAAAACTGGAAATTCCCGGTAGAAGTATAAACGCGGGAAATATATCCGGAGATGCCCGGAGGATATATTTTCAGGCTTTAATGGATGAAGGGCACGGAAGTCTGGATATCTGGTATATACAAAAAACAGTTGAAGGTTGGAGCGATCCGATAAATATCGAATCCCCGGTAAATACATCCAAATTTGAGGGCCAACCTTCTTTAACAAAAGATGGAACAATTTATTATGTTTCTTCCCTTGAAGGATCGGGTTGGGGAAGAGGGATTTACAGGTCAAAAAAAGTGCATGACAGGTACCAGAAACCCGTATTGTTGAATGAAAATATCAATACAGAATATATCGATATGTATCCATGTATTTCTCCAGATGGTACATTTTTGCTTTTCAGTTCAAGCAGACCATCAATGGATGAAGAGAACCTGAGAATTTATGTGAGTTTTCTTTCTGGAGATGATGTCTGGAGCAAACCGTTAAATTTAAATCTTCATATGGAGTTTGACAGATCTTCAAGATTTCCATATATTTCACCGGATGGGAAATACATGTTCTTTCAAAGCAATTCAAAGATATACTGGATTGATGCAGAAATAATAGAAAATATCAGACCGGATAATAAGAATATGTCAGGAAATCGGCAATGATAAAAAAGTTAACAATCATGGCCACTTTAATCACATCGGTTTTATTTCATTTTTATTGCAGCGGGGAGAATGAATCGGACGACTCTGAAAATAGATACATTGGTCTGGAATCGCCTGGATTAATACCGGAATTGTTCGCCAAAGAAATCATCCCGGTTGAAGATGTTCAGCATTGTTTCCCTGCGTTTTCACCGGATGGTCACGAAGTTTACTGGATGCAGTACAATATGAAGCTCCGCAGCTCAGTATTAATGTACATGGAATATAGAAATAACTCCTGGTCTAAACCGGATACAGCCCGGTTTTCGGTGGGATTCACGGATACAGCTCCGGTTTTTTCTGCTGACGGCAGCAGATTGTTTTTCGTCTCCCGAAGGCCTGGAGGTCTGGGTGCTAGTGATATCTGGTATATTGAGAAAACGGGGAAAGGCTGGTCTGAACCAGTTAATGCCGGTTCTCAGGTCAATACTGAATTAAGAGAATCACAGCCCACTTTTACACGAGACGGCACAATGTATTTTGTGAGATGGACCGAAGGATATGAGTACGGTTGGGTCATATACAGGTCGAGATTAGTTGACAGGGAATATTCAGAGCCTGAGATGCTGCCTGCTGTAATAAACAGGAAAACAATAGACTATTCTCCTTATATATCTCCTGATGAGAGTTACCTGATTTTCGCATCTGGAAGGGAGGGAAGAAAAAGCAAGGAAACCGATCTGTATATTTCATTCAGGGATAGAAATGATAAGTGGTCGGAACCAGTAAATATGGGCGATGATATAAATAATGGGTATACCGTTACCTTTCCTTTTGTTACTTATGACGGGAAGTACTTATTTTTTAATAGATTTAATGACAGCGGTACAGATGCGTTTTACTGGGTTGATGCCTCGATCATTGATTTTTTCAGACCGCATGATAAAAAATAACGTATCCGGGGGCTATCCTATTTTAAAATAATATAAGCAATCACTTATCCCGCTCTTTTCTGGGATTTTAACTTGTTTCAGCTTTTAAACTTATAGTATATTATAGCAATACCTTTCGAGGAATATAGTTTTCCTCCATTCGGGTCATTCTGCTTCTCCTATCCATAAAAAATGCAACATTTTCTGAATAATTTCAGTATATTGATGTACGATATTATTTCTTCTATAACTAATAAGATATTCTTTTAGACGAGGTTTATATGAAGATCTTATCAAAACCTGAAGAGCTATTACTTCTGTCGATATGTAATCTCGGTGATAATGCATACGGTGTAGAGATCCTGAATTTTCTCACAAAGAAAACCGGGAATGAATGGTCGATTGGTTCGATCTATGTCCCACTGGACAGACTGGCAAGAATGGGGCTGGTAGATACCTACCAGGGTGAACCTACGGCAAAAAGAGGCGGTAGAAGCAAGAGATTTTACAGGATAACAAATAAAGGTCTGAGTGCGATTAGGCAAAGCAGAGAAATCAGCGAGGATATGTGGTCGGGTATTTCTGAACTGGCTGCTGAGAAATAATGAATTTTGAGAATAAGAAAATTCCACCGTACTTTGCCGTTAAGTTTTTAAAGCTTGTTTCGGACCAATCGTATCATTCTTCCGTAATCGGTGATGTCGAGGAAATCTATTCTGACAGAATTGAGTCAGATGGGTGGATTAGTGCAAGGATGTGGATCTGGCGGCAGGTGTTCAGCTCTTTTCCAGTGTTTTTGTCAAATTCAATTTACAGGAGTTTAATTATGTTCAGAAATTATCTGAAGGTAATTTTGAGGAATCTTAGAAAGAACAAAGCCTATTCGTTGATTAACATATCAGGTCTTGCGGTTGGGATGGCATGCTGCCTGATGATAATGACATATATAAATTTTGAGTTGTCATATGACAGATTTCACGAGAATGCCGAAGACATCTACCGTGTTGCCCTGAGAGGGCAGATATCCGGGCGTTATATGGAGATCGCAACTCTGGCGCCGCCTCACGGTCCGGCAATGATAAAGGATTGTCCGGAAGTGGAGAATGCTGTCAGGTTTAATAAAGCTGGTAAGAAACTGTTGAAATTCGAAGATAAGATAATCTATGAAACAGGAATAATGTATTCTGATAATTCTGTATTCGATATTTTTTCATTTGAGTTACTGGAAGGGGATCCCTTAAAGGCATTAACACTCCCTCATACAATGGTGATCACTCCTGAAGCCGCACAAAAGTTTTTCGGTGACCAGGATCCCATTGGGAGGATCATTAAGATGGATGATGAAAATTTCACTGTAACAGGGATAATACAAAAACCGCCGAAGAATTCGCACCTTCAGTTCAATATACTTGCCTCGTTTGAGACTCTCTATAAAAGAGATCCCAATACTATGAATGCATGGTTCAACTTTAATTATAATACCTACATTCGACTGTCCAAGGGAACTGACAGTAAAGCATTTGAGGCTAAGATAGATGGATTTCTTAATAATTATATAGGCCTGATAATGAGAGCCGCAAAGATGGAACTTCATAATTTCCTACAGCCGTTAGATAGTATCCATTTAAGATCAAACCTTATTGCAGAGATAAGTCAGAACGGTGATATTAAGTATATATATGTATTCTCGGGTGTGGGCTTCCTTATTCTGATCTTAGCATGCATAAATTTTATGAATTTATCTACTGCCCGATCTGCAAAAAGAGCCAAAGAAGTTGGGATGAGAAAGGTTATGGGAGCAGAAAGAAAAAGATTGTTTTATCAGTTTATTGGCGAGTCGTTATCAATGTCTATAATATCGTTAATGATTGCACTAATCCTGGTAAAATTAACGTTGCCATTCTTCAGCTCGTTAGCGGCAGTGGACCTTAAAATTAACTATCTGGATGACAAATCTCTGTTGTTAGGATTGCTTGGTATAACATTGATCCCCGGGATTCTTGCGGGAGTCTATCCAGCTGTGGTCCTGTCAGGATTCAGACCGGTCCAGGTTCTTAAAAGTGGAATTCTTAATAGTGCGAGGCAGTCCGGTTTCAGGAGAATACTTGTTCTTTCTCAATTCTCAATTTCAATTGCGTTAATTATCGGAACAGGACTAATTTTCAGCCAGCTCAATTATCTTAAGGATAAAGATCTCGGATTCAACCGGGAACATGTATTAGTCATACAATTCGATTACTCTATGACCTATGAAAGGATTATGACTCTTAAAAAAGAGATAAATGGGATAAACGGAGTAATAAAAGCGGCAGCTGCACGGAGCGCCCCCGGAGAAGATGCTTATAATACTCAAGGTTATTTCCCGGAAGGAAGGTCTATGAGTGAGTCTGTAATGATGGAGAATTTCAGTATCGATCCTGACTATATCGGAGCCCTTGGAATTGAGATAATAGAAGGAAGAAACTTTTCTGGAGATATCTCGACTGATCCGGGCAAGGCTGTCCTTATAAATGAAACTGCAGTAAAAAAACTTGAATGGGAAAATGCAATCGGTAAAACGATCAGGGAAATACTCAATACAAAATTTGAACTGGGTGAGTTGAAGACAGTAGGAGTGTTCAGGGATTTCCACCAGAAATCATTGCATTCAAAGATTGAGCCTCTTGTACTTGATTTCAAACCGGAAAAGTTTAGAAGAATTATCATAAAGATCCAATCAGAAGACCTGGGGGAAACTGTGAAACGGATCGAAGATAAATGGAGATCGATCGAAAAAGGGAAGCCGTTTGAGTATTTCTTTCTCGATGAGTCTTTTGACAAATTATACCGCGCCGAGGAAAGACTCGGAAGGATAATAAGTGCATTTACATTATTTGCTTTATTCATCGGCTGTCTCGGATTGTTCGGACTTGCATCATTTATCGCAGAACAGAGAACACGTGAAATAGGAGTCCGGAAGGTTCTGGGATCAAATGTTATTTCGATCGTCTACCTGCTGTGCAGGGAGTTTGTACTGTTGATTTTACTTGCAAATTTCATTGCATGGCCTTTAGCTTATTTTGCGTTGAAATACTGGTTGAGTAATTTCCCATACCAGGCTCCCTTGAACCCTGGATTATTTATTTCAGCAGGATTGATCGCACTGGGTATCGCAATTCTGACTGTAAGTTATCAATCAATAAAAACAGCTCTCTCAAATCCGGTAAACTCCCTCCGGTATGAATAAGCGATCATGATTTATTAGCCTGCTATTCCCTTTAGCAGGCTTTTCTCAAAATAATGATTATAAATATAAACTTTTTCTAAAACAGCCAGTCTTATAAACAAAGCATAATTTATTTCTTTTAATATTAATAATAAATAGGCGTAGATAGCGGATGAAAATATTAACAAAACCTGAGGAATTACTTCTACTGGCAGTATGTAACCTTGGTGAAAAGGCATACGGTGTAGAAATTTTGAGATTCCTTTCAGAAAAAACCGGTAATGGGTGGTCAATAGGATCAATCTATATTCCACTTGACCGCCTTGCAAGAATGGGATATGTGGATACTTTTCAGGGTGAACCTACAGCGGAAAGGGGAGGAAAAAGCAAAAGGTTTTACCGAATATCGGAAAAGGGGATGCAAGCTCTGGCAGAAAACAGAAAGGTAAGTGAGGATCTATGGTCCGGAATTAAAAAACTTGCTAAAGGGTAGATTAAAATATGAAACAATCAAAAAAGAAAAAGCCGGTACTGCTTCTTTACCTCATGGAGATAATATCTCATGATTCATTTCATTGGGCAGTTACCGGAGATCTTGAAGAATTATATTATCAGTTCTGCGAAAAGCTTGGACCATTAAGGGCCCGGATCTGGCTTATTAAGCAGATATTTAGATCTTTCCCATTTTTTATTTCAAACAAGACTAACAGGAGCGCAATTATGTTTAAGAATTACATCAGAATCTCTGTCAGGAATCTCTTCAGATATAAAGGGTATTCATTATTGAATATTTTTGGTTTGACAATCGGATTAGCATGTTTCATGTTTATAGTTTTATATGGTCAGTATGAAAGGTCATTTGACAAATTTCACTCTAAATATGACAATATTTACAGGGTTATCAGAAAATATCCTTTTAATGTAATTCATAACTATAGTTTCATTGGGGGTACTCCTGCTCCTCTCGGGCCAACCATGAAAGAGGATTTTCCAGAGGTTATAAATGCGACAAGGATCGGCAATGTGGCAGGAGCTCTGAATTTCAATAACAATAGACTCGTTGAAAATGGTCTGTTTGCAGATGAACAATTCTTCAATATGTTTTCATTTTCACTGATAACCGGGGATGAAAATACAGCTTTGAATGAACCGTTCTCAATATTGCTGTCAAAAGATCTTGCGGCAAAACTATTTGGTGATGAAGATCCGATTGGAAAGGTCATAAGTTACTATAAGCAATATGATGAAGCCAGGTACAATCCCAATGCAAGTTATGACCTTACAGTCAGAGGAATACTTGATGAGCCTCCCGGTAACTCGCATTTTCAATTCGACTATCTTATATCTTTTATTACAATTGGTTCAATAGAAGGAGGTGATAGGCGATATAGTACTTTCACCTGGAGCCATTATTACACTTATCTGGAATTGTTTCCGGACATTTCTTTAGATGTATTTAATAAAAAACTACCTGAGTTTACATCTAAATACCGGTCAAGAGGAAGAAAAAGCCCGGAAAGCTATCATCTGCAGCCCCTCTGTGATATTCATCTTGGGGACTATGTATATGATGAAATGCCGGGTAACAATATTAACGGTACGAGCCTGTATTTATTGTTTTCAGTCGCATTCATTATTTTAATCATTGCATGTATAAATTATATGAATCTTTCAACTGCGAGAGCATCAAAAAGGGCAAAAGAAATAGGGATCAGAAAAGTAATTGGCGCTCAGCGTCCGCAGCTGATAAAACAGTATATGGGGGAATCGCTGG
>JANQEH010000135.1 GCA_028278455.1 bacterium | reverse complement strand
ATCCGTGTCATATTGCGAGTCTTCCTGTTGCAGTTAACATTAATTGTCATGCTGCTCGACATAAAAGTGCAACTATATAATCGAGATTAAAACCGTATTCAGGATTTTTACCTAAAGAAGAAATCAATAGGCACATATGCATGCTATCCCAGGATTCTCAAGATAAATGTTTGCCTCCGTCCTATTTAACAATTAAAGGCTGATATGCCGAAAGCTAAAACACGGATCGAAAAAGATTCAATGGGAGAAATACGTGTTCCGTCGGACGCTCTGTACGGAGCCCAAACCCAGAGAGCAAGAGAAAATTTCCCGGTTAGCGGTATTAGAGAATCTGAGGCTTTAATAAAGGCATATATCCTCTTGAAAAGGGCCGCAGCGATGACAAATGCAAAGCTCGGTACCCTTGATAAAAAGATCTCAGCTGCTATAAAAGAAGCCGCTGATGAGATACTCACCGGTAAATACATTGATCAGTTTGTCGTTGACGTATTTCAGGCTGGTGCAGGAACATCTTTCAATATGAACTGTAATGAAGTTCTCGCCAATCTGGCAGCAGTAAAACTCGGTAAGAAAAAAACTGAGCATTACGTTCATCCCAATGACCATGTTAACATGGGGCAGTCGACGAATGATACTTTTCCTGCAGCGATGAGGATCAGCGCTTCTATAGAGCTTGATAAACTTATTCCGGTCTTGAAAGAACTTGAGAACTCTTTCCGGAATAAAGGAAAAGAATTCGATGGGATTCTGAAATCGGGAAGAACGCACTTGCAGGATGCTGTTCCGGTCAGGCTTGGTCAGGAATTCAAAGCCTATGCCGGAACAGTGTCGAAATGCAGAAAGGCCATTGAAGCTGCAGGGAAGACCGTACTTGAGCTTGGAATAGGTGGCAGCGCCGCTGGAACAGGTTTAAACACTCTTCCAGAATATTCTGCAGAAATCGTTAATGAGATAAGCAGGTTTACCAGGAAAAAATTTCGCTGTGCCCCAGATCTGCGAGAGGCAATGCAGAGTAACCTGCCCATCGTCACTGTATCTGGCTCACTCCGCAATTTCTCAGTTGAAATGATAAGGATTGCAAATGATCTGAGACTGTTGAGTTCGGGACCGACAACCGGCTTCGGAGAAATTAAACTCCCTCCGGTTCAGCCGGGATCATCGATTATGCCGGGTAAGGTCAATCCAGTCATGGCTGAAATGCTTAATCAGGTACTTTTTCATGTGATTGGTAATGATACTACAATAGTATTTGCAGCCCAGGCAGGTCAAATGGAACTTAATGTAATGATGCCGGTCATGGCATACAATCTCCTTCAGAGTATAGAGATACTGACCAATTCACTCGAAGTTTTCCGTATTAAATGTGTTGACGGTATAACTGCTGAAGTGGACAAGTGCAGGGAATATGCGGAAAAGAGCGTCGGACTGGCTACAATACTTAATACTTATATCGGATACGATAATGCTTCAAAAATAGCTAAAGAGTCGGTAGAGTCAGGTAAACCGATTCCCCGGCTGATACTTGAAAAAAAATTGATGACGGAGGATCAGCTGCAAAAGGTTCTTGACACGAAATCCATTACAGAACCCGGTATCCCGGGGAAAACCAGAAGGAAGGGTAAATCAATATGAAGGCTGTAGTTTTTAATGAACATGGTGATACAGGAGTATTAAATTATTCAGATATAGAAAGGCCTGAAATTGCAGCTGATGAGGTACTTGTCAAAATTGAGGCCTGTGCGCTTAATCATCTCGATATTTTTGTCAGACAGGGAATGCCCGGAATTAAGATACCTTTTCCGCATATTGGCGGATCGGATATGTCGGGAATCGTTGAAGAAGTCGGTTCAGTTGTGACAAATGTGAAACCGGGGGACAGGATACTTGCTTCTCCCGGATTCGGATGCGGCACATGTCAGGTCTGCCGAAGCGGAAACGAGTATCTCTGCAGGAAATATTATCTACTTGGATACCAGGTAGACGGGGGGTATGCAGAATATGCAAAGATTCCCGCCAGAAATGCACTTCCAATCCCGGATGGACTTGATTTCAATGAAGCAGCGGCGGTTCCACTTGTATTTCTTACAGCATGGCATATGCTTGTAACAAGGGCTAAGATCCAGCCTGGTGAAATAGTACTTATCCATGCAGCAGGAAGCGGTGTCGGCAGCGCCGGAATCCAGATAGCCAAGTTATTCGGTGCTACGGTCATAACTACCGCAAGCAGCAATGACAAACTGGAAAAGGCAAAAGAACTGGGAGCGGATCATACAATAAACTACCTCGAAGAGGATTTCTTTAAAAGATCAAAAGAGATATCAAAACGAAAAGGTGTGGATATTGTTTTCGAGCATGTAGGTGCAAGCACGTTTGAGAAAAGCATTATGGTACTGGCTACAAATGGAAGACTGGTTACCTGCGGTGCGACTACAGGTTATGACTCAAAACTTGACCTCAGGTACTTATTCGCGAAGCATCTCACTATTCTCGGATCATACATGGCTAACACTAGTGAATTGATGGAGGTCCTTAAATTCTTCCCAACCGGGCAGCTTAAACCTGTAATAGACAGGAAATTTCCGCTAAAGGATGCCGCCGAAGCCCAGCTATATCTCACCGAAAGAAGGCAATTTGGGAAGATTATCTTAAATCCGTAAAAATACTCACCATGTTAATTCAAAGTCTCTCTGGATAATTCGTAATTCTGAGAGACTCTTTCATTTATTCTGACTCTTTTCCGGGAATTTTATTCCTTTTCACCTGTATAATCAGAAAGATAATTATTGCTACTTAAATATCGCAGGCTGAAAAGGATAAAAGATGATTAGAACAAAGCCCTGTGGATTATTGGTCTGTTTGATAGCTTTAACATTATTTTTTTCATGCTGGGGAAACGATCCATGGGCAAACGATCCCGATGACTATTTACCGAAAGACATAGAAGACGGATGGGTGACTTCTTCACCGGAAGCAGAATCCGTTGATCCTGAACTGATTGTTCAGGCTTATGAAGCAGCAGGGGCAACGGATTTCATGTTTAGTATGGTAATAGCGAAAAACGGTAAACTGATCGGAGAGAAATACTACCAGCTTAACGATGAGTACTCCTGGTTTGAAATTAGATCTGTAACAAAAAGTGTTATAGGACTTCTGATGGGGATTGCGATTGAAAGAGATTATATTGAGGGTGTTGAACAGAAAATGTCGGATTTCCTTTCAGATTATTATGACGAGGATATTGATACAAGAAAGTACGACATTACCATAAAACAGCTGTTGACTATGAGTTCCGGTTTTGATGATGATAATTATATTCCCCTGTCATCTGTATCTGTCAGTGAGCAGGTGAATGCAGATCTGGGATATGATCCTGGAGCGGATTTCAAGTATACAAACCTTGGGGCAAATCTTACTGCTGCGATCATTCAGATAGCTGCGGATCAAAGCGGTATGACTTTCGCAAATCAATATTTGTTTTACCCCATGTATATGGAGATAGACTGGTGGGTATCGGACAGGAACGGATTTTATCTCGGTGGATCAGAGATGTATCTGACTGCCCGGAAGATGGCAAAGATCGGGCAGTTGATCCTTGATAAAGGAAAGTACGGAGATACTCAGGTTATATCCGAGGAATGGATCGATGAGCTGATAGCGCCTCAAATATCAGGTGATGAAGTCAATTACGGATATTTCTGGTGGATATATCCGGATGGCAATGACACATCTTATGCAGCGCTTGGATACGGTGGCCAGACTATTTATGTATTTCCTTATTATGATCTTGTCGTAGTCACAACAGGGTGGCCCAATCCTGATTATGCGGAAGCGAGCGCCCAGCTCAGCTATGTCAGAAGCATTATTAATACTTACATATTACCGGCTGTACGTACGTCTGCAAAGTGAGAATATTATATTCCTGGAATGACTAATGAAGAATAAATTTCTGCATCTCATCATTTTTAGCCTTACATATTTTTCATGCGGTTTACTTGATAATGATGATGTTTCAGTTGATTATACCCCTTTGAAGTTAAATGACGGTGTCGTATTGTCTACTCCGGAAAAGGAAAACATCGATCCTGTACTTCTTGCTGAGGCTTACAGAAAAGCGGGTGAGACTAAAATGATCAAGAGCCTTCTTGTTTCACGCAACGGTAAACTTGTGGCAGAAGAGTACTTTAAAGGGTATAATGAAAAATCGGAATTTGAGGTCAGGTCGATTACTAAGAGTGTGGTCTCACTTTTAACAGGAATAGCAATCAGAGATGGCTATATTCAGGGCGTTGATCAAAAAGTCAGTGCCATTCTTACTGAATGCTTCAGAGAGGATACGGAGCTGGAAAAATATGATATTTCGATAAAAAACATACTGACCATGACCTCAGGTATTGACGACTGGCAATATACAGGTGGAGGATTGTCATCTGCCCTGATTGCGATAAATTCACCTCACGCATTTACTCCCGGGAAAGGATTCCTCTATACCGACAGGGGAGCCCATATCATGGCCGTTATACTAAACCGGTTGACCGGCAAGGGACTTTTAGAATATGCTAATGAGAATCTTTTTTCACTTCTCGGTGAGAGTATACATACCTGGCTCGCCGGTTCGGATGAGATACCCCTGGGATGTTCAGGGCTTGAGTTAACCGGCAGGGAAATGCTCAAACTGGGACTATTAGTCCAGGGTAATGGCTTGTTTGACGGCAATCAAATTGTACCGGAGGAATGGATTGAAGAATCGACTACAGACCAGGTAACCGCAACAGAAGATCAATATGGATATTTCTGGTGGATTTCTGCCCGGGGAAATATCTCAGCAATTGGATTCGGAGGACAATTCATCTATCTTTTCCCGGAATACAATGCGGTGATAACAGCCACGAACGAGGCCAATGTAGTTACAAATCATGCCAAAGCACAATATAATTATTTCATTGGACTTCTACAGGAATATATCCTTCCTTCCTTTTTCGATAATCAGAACCAATAAATCCTTGAATGTGTTTTATAATAGTATTATTTTACATTTTCGGTAAACTTCAATTTTGATATTGATCAGGAGGAAAAATGAGTGATAAATCACATTACAGTGTGCTTGTGATCGGATCCGGCCCTGCAGGTTCTACTGCGGCTATCTATACATCGAGGGCAAATCTCGAGACTATAGTATTAGAGGGGAGACAGCCCGGCGGCCAGCTTACGATAACTACTGATGTTGAAAATTTCCCCGGATTCGAGAAGGGTATCATGGGGCCCGAACTTGTAGCTGAAATGAAAAAACAGGCTGAGAGATTCGGTGCAAAATATGTATGGGATTTTGTAACAGAAGTTGATACCACAAAAAGACCATTCACTGTAACATGTGAGGAAAATACTTATACCTGTGATTCAATAATCATAGCTTCCGGGGCTACAGCAAGAACTCTGGGGCTGCCCAATGAAAATGATATGATGGGTTTCGGTGTTTCTGCTTGCGCTACATGCGATGGATTTTTCTTCAAAGAAAAGGAGATCGTTGTAGTTGGTGGAGGTGATTCTGCAATGGAAGAGGCGGTATATCTGACCAAATTCGCAGCCAAAGTCTCCATTCTTCACAGGAGGGAGGAACTCAGGGCATCTAAAATCATGCAGGATAGGGCAATGAACAATGAAAAAATCGAATTTGTCTGGAACACTGTTGTCGAAGATATCCGCGGTTCACAGGAAGAAGGGCTGACAGGATTAAAGATCAAAAACACAAAAACCGGAGAAGTGTCGGAGTTCAAAACCCAGGGACTTTTCTTTGCGATCGGTCATGTCCCGAATACAGACATATTCAAGGATAAACTGAACATGGATGAAAGCGGGTATATTATAACAAAGCCTGACTCAACAAAGACGAACATTGATGGTATTTTCGCGGCCGGAGATGTTCAGGATAGTGTTTTTCGACAGGCCATTACAGCAGCAGGCTCAGGGTGTATGGCTGCCATAGAAGCCGAGAGATTTCTGGAAAGCTGAAATTCCTCATTTTTAAAATTATTTGTAGCAATTAAACTATTTTACCAAAAAAATTGTTATAAATTCTAAGGAATGTTATACTGAGTTCACTTTTGTTGTAAAAGGAAACCATTTGCAGAGATTACCCGATATCCAATTAAATTCGATATATTTCCAGGTCTGAGCTTGAAATGACAATTTCTGTTATAGATTGAACTGTATATAATTCTAAAATATGATAAAAGACAAACCACGGAAGATCTCCAATGAAGATTGAAATAATTATGCCCCAGATGGGGGAGAGCATCGCTGAAGGGACTATAATAAAATGGTGGAAACAGCCCGGGGATGCGGTGGAAAAAGACGAGATACTTTTCGAGATCAGTACAGACAAAGTCGATACGGAGATACCGTCTCCAGCCGATGGAACTTTTACGGAGATAGTAATCCCCGAGGGAGAGACTGTATCCATCGGTACAGTGCTGGGATATATCGAAACTGAGACGGATCAAGCAGTAGTAAAAGAAGATGTACCTGTCGGCAGATCAGGAGAGGTCGAGGAAAATTCAACAGAATCCAACAGACTTATGAAAACTGCCGGTGAGACAGGTATCGAAAGATCCGGTAGAAAAAGGTTCTTTTCACCCGTGGTAATGAAGATAGCGAGTGAGAATAATATTTCTCTTTCACAGCTGGAAAGTATTCAGGGGACCGGGGTAGGCGGGAGATTAACTAAGAAAGATTTGCTTGCAAACCTTGAATCACTCAAATCCGGTGCATCACCGGACCTGGAAACAGAAAAAGTAGAAGAATATGATTCTTCAGGAAGTATGGATTTTGGTAATAAAGATTATACAGTAGTCCCTATGGATAATATGAGGGTGAAAATAGCAGAGCATATGGTTCAAAGTGTAAGGACTTCACCACATGTTTCAGTGGTTTCTGAAGTGGATATGACAGATGTGATATTGTATAAGGCTAAAAAGGAAGAACCGTTCAGAAAAAAAGAAGGATTTTCTCTGAACATTACAGCATTTATTGCCAGGGCTCTTGTAAAGGCTATCGGTGATTTCCCGATATTGAATTCTTCACTGGATGACAATAATATTATATATAAAAAGAATATCAACCTAGGGATAGCGGTTGCCCTTGAGAATGGGCTTATTGTCCCGGTAATAAAAAACTCAGAAGAAAAAACTATAGTTGGTTTAGCAAGGTCTGTCTTTGATCTGA
This sequence comes from bacterium, assembly GCA_028278455.1. Taxonomy (GTDB): domain Bacteria; phylum SM23-31; class SM23-31; order SM23-31; family SM23-31; genus JANQEH01. The sequence goes on along the minus strand of JANQEH010000135.1, from coordinate 584 downwards.
GCACAAGGGCTCGATCCAAGAAACTGCTTCCTGAAGAGGTAGTAGACTCAACGATCTCTATCACTAATTTCGGAGTTTTCGGTAATTTATTCGGCGCTCCGATCATTAATCAACCAAATGTGGCCATACTTGGAGTAGGTGCGGTCAAGAAAAAGCCTGTTGTGATCAATAATGCAATTGCTATTCGAGACATGATGTATCTTTGCCTGTCATTTGACCATAGAGTTATAGATGGAGCAACTGGTGGGCAGTTCCTGGAAAGTATAGTGAAGTATCTCGAAGATGTTGAGACTCTAGTAAAATGATAAGCTGAAAGAATGTAATGGGAATCCGCAAGATAGAAAAACTCAACCTGAAGAACAGGTATAGTGAGAAAAGGCAGAAACGACCTGATTGGCTGAAAGTCTCCCTTAGAGCAACAGATGAGTTCAAGGAAGTAAAAGATCTTGTTAAGGGTAACGGACTGCACACGATATGTGAGAGCGCTCACTGCCCGAATATTGGTGAATGCTGGGGACAGAAAACGGCAACTTTCATGATTCTCGGTGACACCTGCACCCGCAGCTGCGGATTCTGTGCCGTCA
>JANQEH010000106.1 GCA_028278455.1 bacterium | reverse complement strand
TTCAAAACTTGGCGATGCGCTTCTGCAATACATTACAGATAAACCTTTCGCACAGGTCTCGAAGATGGAGATCAAGGTTTCCCGCCAGTCAAAGAACCTTATGAAGAAAGAGATACCGGCTTATCTTAGATGGCTGCCAATCCAGTTCTTCCATCCATATGCTAGAAAGATCTGGGGAGTAGGAGAAGGGAATATGGCAGTGTTTAATTTTGAATCTGAAAGCGAAGTCACAAAAAATCCGTTAAGGTTCAATGGAGAACTATATCTTCTAACCGGGATTCACACATTCTCGAGCGCAGTAATGCTGGCGGCCACATTCAAGGACTATAAACTCGGTACTATAATAGGTGAGGAAACTGGAGGCTTGGCTACTCATTTCGGAGATATATTTAAGCTCCAACTTCCTAATTCCGGATTATCTGCAGGTATTTCATTCAAAAGGTTTGTACGTCCGGGAGGATTCGATGATGGAAGAGGAGTTTTGCCGGATATTAAGGTCAGCCCGAAGCCGGACAAGGACGACATTGTGCTCAAACATACCCTGAAATTGATCAAATCCAAAAAATAATTCTTTTTTTCAGGAACTTGATTGAAAAAGTTCATTATAAGGTAATAATAGACTTATTGCACGTACACTAAAAATCAAGCTCCTGATTATAAAAGTGTCCGTCACCACCTTATCCATGGGAGTAAATACAGCAAGCAAGATACTACTGAGAGAAGCAATGAAAAGAGCTCAATTCCTATATATAACAGTTTTTCTTTTATTCTGTAACACGAAACCGGAACTTGAATCTGATCCTGATAAAGAACAGGATTCTCTTACGTACAATATCGAGATTATAGAGGGTGTTAAACATATCCATAATTTTTCTCCGAAATGGGGAGACGAACCGAAAGTGGTATTTGAATTTGTACAAAAAATTGGAGACCTTGAGTCTGATGATGAAAACTATATGCTGTTTCGACCGACTGATATTTGTCTTGACACTAATGGAAACTTTTTTATTCTTGATGCGGGGAATTACACTATAAAGATATTCGACAGGAATTATAAGTACATTTCTTCGATCGGTAATAAAGGCCAGGGGCCGGGAGAACTTACTGGTCCGTCAAGAATGGATATGCTTCCTGACGGGAGCATTATTATAAATGACCGGGCAAGCAGAACTGTAAATATTTTCTCCCACGATGGGGATTTTATACAAAGATTCAGAAACGAGGGGATGTCTCCGGATCAAATACTTGCTTTGAATTCTGGGGATATTGCTGTTTTCTACCATTTGAAACATGTTGCGGGCGGAACAGGTTTTACGTCAGCGCTGGTAAATATATTTGACGGAGAAGGAAATAAAATACGGGAATTTGTTCAGCCTCGGTTATATGAAGATCCGGGAACAAATTTCTGGTGTAATTCGATCGCATTAGCTGGAGATGATTCAGATAATATTTACGTTAATTTCGAGGCACAAAACAGGATTGAGAAGTATTCAAGCTCTGGCGATATTATTTTCAGGGCAGACAGAGCACTGGACTATGAAGAATCTCCAGAGATACTCAGAGAACCTGTTCCTGGCTCTCAGGGTACACTTGTTGCACTTAGCTATAATATTTTTTCTAAAGGAATTCAGGTAGATGGTAAAGGCAGGATCTGGTCGGCGACTCTGAAACGCCAGAAGACTTTTGAAGAAAAGAAGGAGCAGGATGAGGCAAAGAAAAGGAATGATATACACGGTATTCATATTTTGGAGGTATTTGATAATGATGGAATATTATTAGGCAGGATTAAGGAAGAATTCTTTTTCGGTCAACATTTCAGGATATTTGGGGACAGGCTCTTTCTGATCGACCGTGAGGATGAAATGGTTATTTATGAATACAGAATCGTTGTAAAATGATCGAAAACAACAGGGAATATTACAAAGAAAAATTAAGCGCTGAGAGATTGAAAAAGTGTTATGACATTGCTCCTCCGAGGGTGATGCAGTATTTTAGAGAGGAGATAAAATATGTTAAGCACTGGATCGATAATAATGATATCGTGCTCGAACTCGGATGCGGTTACGGGAGGATCCTACCCGATATTTCTCTGAAAGCAGAATTCGTTATCGGTATAGACAATTCAAAATTGAGCCTCAAATATGGAATTGAAACAATCGGATTGTCAGAGAATATAAGTTTGAACACTGCCGACGCACTGTATCTGCCGTTTAAGGATGAGATATTTGATAAAGTTATCTGCATCCAGAATGGTATATCGGCCTTTCAGGTTGATCCTGTACAATTGATCGATGAATCAATAAGAGTAGTGAAAACCGGCGGTACAGTTTTGTTTTCGACATATTCGGAAAAATTCTGGAAGCACCGGCTGGAATGGTTCGAGCTCCAGGCTAATGAAGGTCTGCTTGGCGAGATAGATCATGAGAGAACCGGAGATGGGGAAATAGTATGTAAAGACGGATTCAAAGCAAGAACCTTCGCTGAAAGGGATTTTTTAAATCTTATAAAAAAATTTAAGGCTGAAGTAGAGATTACAGAAGTTGATAATTCCAGCCTTTTCTGCGTAATAAGAGCCATATAGCCAGCTCATCTCACTTGATTTACGTTTTTTGAATATTGAATTTAGGGGAAATTAGCGATAAATGTGTATTATTCTGAAGATGTCATATAATTTATTGCGGTTAATTTACGTTTAAGCTCCGGAGTCATCTCATGATCAGAAAATCAATTATTATGCTAATTCTTTTTATAATCTCGTCATCAGCAGTTTTTGCGCAGGACATTGGGGAGTATTTCGATATCGAAGGTTTGAGAGAGCAAGGGTATGATTGGGAATGTAAACAATCAAACATTTCGGAAAGTTCAGGACATATAAGACTCTTCCAGGGATACTGGCTTATGAACTTTCTTCACTGGCGCCCATTAACGAAAGAGATCGAGAATATCAACCCTGCTTACGTAAGACATCAGCTGCTTAATTTCTGGGGGCCGAATATGGCCTATTTCAAGCTGAATGGTCTTGAGGGGGATCTCATGATCAATGGTCATAGGGCCTACTTTGTAGACGGAACCTATTTCAATATTGTTGAAACACGGTTCATTATTTGGAACTGCCCTGAGACAGGCAGGCAGTTTACGGCCGATCTGAATATAAACACTGCAATGAACACACCGATTGTACTCCATGAGATCCAGCAGTTAATAACAAATACGATCTCATGTCATGGTGAACCGCATCTATCGGGAAACATTATTTTTCCAAGTCTCTACAATTCTGAAGAGTTGGGAGTTTCGTTTTATAAACCTGAAAACTGGAGGACAAACATTTATAATTCTGAGGAATGGTTTCCAGAAGGCCCGCAGGAGAACAACGCAACGCTCTGGACACTGTTAACGGATTCCGAGAAATATGTTGAACTTATTTGGAAGGAAACGGAAGAGGAATTATCAATGGAAATGGCAGAAGAATTTATAAAAGATATAAAAGGGCAGCGACCAGTGAAAGACGATTCTACAAAGATTGTTGACATGATTTTCGAAAATCCTGAAAAACAAGACAATGAGATAGTATTCGAGGGCAGGATGACCTATGGAACATACAGGGAAAGATTAAAAAGTGAAAGTGAGGAATTTCTTTTAAAAGGGAAAATATGGAGATATAACGGAAAAGTATATCTACTTCTTGCCTCGATTGTTAACCGAAATTCCATGTGGAACCAGCCTGTAGATCTTAGACCGTCTCCTTCTCGAATTGAACAATTTTTCCATAAGGAGATAATGCCTTTTATTAAGGTGAGGCTAAATCAGAAGTGACTTTTAACGGACAGAACAATATATGATTTTCTCCAGAACACCCGTTTACCATCAGTGTCAATTCAGATTTATATTGATTTAGAAAAGTAAATTATCTAAATTGATAGACGGTATTAGATCTTTTTTCTTACCTGCGATCGATAATACTCAGAAAACACTTCGATTACAATTTTGACCGCAATTAATAGATAGTTTTTTTATTTATGACTGGCAGTACGATTATCTGATCATTTTATAATAATAAACCAGGAGGTTCTCTGTTATGGACCGTAGAAATTTTATTAGAGGTATGATTGGCGGAACTGCACTATCAGCAATGGCATTGAACGATCTGAATGCATCAATCTATGAAGATCTATCGACTCTGATCTCAGATGACCAGTCCCCTGATGGGATTTACTGGGATAAACTGAGATCGTATTACATGTTTAAAGATGATGTAATTATGATGAACAATGGTACGGTGGGACCAATGCCGAGACCGGTATTCAATTCCCTGATGAAAGCCTTCGAAGTACAGGCTACTAATCCTTACGATACCTACGCTTTTATACCCAGATTCAAGGAGGAAGTCAGGACAAAACTGGCGCAATTCGTCGGAGCTTCTACAGATGAGGTAGCAATAGTAAGGAATACTACAGAGGGTATGAACACATTTGCCGGTGGGCTGGACTTGAAGAAAGGCGATGAAGTAATCATTTCATCGCTTGAGCACCCTGCCGGAATAAATCCATGGAAGTTAAAAGAGGCAAGGCATGGAATAAAGATCAAAGAGGTAAAAATCGGGGCACCTCCGAAGGATGTCGATGAGATCATAGATGCGTTTGAAAATGCCATCACATCCCGTACAAAAGTTATCAGTATCAGCCACACTATATATATAACCGGATTGATCTTTCCTACAAAAGAACTATGTGATATGGCTCATAAAAAAGACATCCTGGTTCTTGCTGACAGCGCCCATGGCTTTGGAATGCTGGATCTGGATATGAAAGAACTGGGAATCGACGCATTCTGTTCAAGCCTGTATAAATGGGGTGGTGCGCCATGCGGAAACGGTCTCTTCTATGTCAGGAAAGAAGCACAGGAGAAGATATGGCCGACTACTGTCTCAGGTACGTGGAACAGGGATTCTGCAAGGAAATACGATAATCTCGGCCAGAAGGCTGATCCATTAATAATTGCACTCGGTGAGGCAATAAATTTTCAGAACAAGGTCGGAAAAGCAAGGATCGAAAGAAGGATCAAAGCCATGTCCGATCATCTGAAAGAGGGATTAAAGACCATCCCGAGAGTCAGGATTCATACTAATGATGATCACTACCTCAGTGCAGGACTTACTGCTCTTTCGATCGATGGTATTGATGCGCAGGCAATAGTTAATCATCTGAGGGAAAAATGCAATATTGTTATAAGGACTATTGGTCGTGACAGTGACAATACACGAGGCGTCAGAGTGTCAACGAACATCTTTGTTTCGAAAAAACATGTAGATATGGCTCTCGAGTGTTTCGATTTCCTTGCAAGGAATACTTAAACGAGTTTTCTGTTCGAAGGGGCTCCTGTCCGGAGTCCCTCAAATGACAGAAATGTGTGCATTATCGGTTATGTATAGGTCTTAAATAAAAGGTGTATATT
>JANQEH010000267.1 GCA_028278455.1 bacterium | reverse complement strand
ATCATTAAAATAACTCATTGCAATGCATCCCGTTACTCCCATATCCCTGATCATCGAAAAACAAGCCAGGGATATACCGTCCGCATCATATTTTTCCAGGAGTCTTTGCATTCCTGTTATAACCTTTGAAGCTTCGGACACCTCCTCATCTCTTATCCCATGAAGCTCGGAACTGCCTGAAATAAGTTCTTTTGAGATTTCCCCGGATACCTCCTCCGATGCTTTTTCTATGTTTGTATACAGCTCATCGCTTTTAATCTCAATGATCTCAGTACCGATCTTATCCTTGAATCTATCAGAATCCCGGCAGCTGTTAATAACCCAGGGCTCAGTCTCCCCGATCTGGAGTATTCTGGAATTTCTTAGCCTTGATACAGCCTGCCATGCTGAAAGGATAAGGATTAAGTCCTGTAAAGAAAATACCCAGTAGATTTCTTTCCCATTCATTTTCAGATTGGCATAAAGGTCTGTACAAGCAGGATGGGCATTGAGCTCCATAAGCTTCGTACTTATATCAATTGAGAAAAATCTTCTTTCAAGGTATGCATTTGCAAGAGCAATGTAGTCATATTTTTCGGACAGCTTTAGCATCCATTGCTGTACCCCTCCGCTAAGAGGGATAAAAACAGCTAATCCTGTGTCATCTTTCTCAATTTGGATACTCAGTTTTTCTTCCGAATCTATAAATATGATACTATCTCTATCAATTTTCAAGTGGCATCGTTTAAATTCGACCGCAGTTAGAAGCTCTTTAATGACCGGTTCATATTCTTCAGGATCTTTCCAGTATCTCGGTGAAGCAAAAAGAAAGAATTTCACAGGGTAATTCTTTTTTAATACGCTCATATTGTTACCCCATTTGATTATCTGCCTGTTACTTTATATAAAGAATCCGCTATAAGAAAATGTCCTGTATGGTTCGGATGGACAGGTTCCGGACAATACGTTGATGGATCTCTGAATTTCAGCATTGATTGAAATATATCATGCATTCTGATATGGATCGCCTTATATTTATCAGACAGCCTCTGAACCGCCTCAATATATTCGGAGATCAATTCAATCACTTGTGTATCGAAATCATCTGCATCATCATATCTGCAAATATAGAATGGATCGATAAGTATAATCCGGCTGTCCGGGATCCGGTCTGCCGTTTTCTGCAGGAGATCCTCATATACCTGTTCAAAGCCCGCTGGATCGAGATGACCGCAGTTTTTTTCCAGTATGTATCTGTGAATGTCATTGATCCCGATCAAAATTGTAAGCCATTCCGGTTGATGTTGAAGAACGTCATCTTTCCACCTGTTATTTAGATCCTCAACTGTGTTCCCGCTAATACCTTTATTAATGACGGTAACCTTATTTTCCGGTTGATAAACAGCTGCCATATCATAAAAGTTCCTGACATAACCGTTACCATAAGGAGGATACCCGTCTCTCCTACCGCAATCTGTAATACTGTCTCCAAAAAAGAGAATAGTATCCTCGTTATTTATGAGATGCCCCATAGAACCAATCATTGAATGTTACTTTATAACAACTTCATCCCTCCAGTACCTGGTTTTTCCTATACCAGACTGATCAGAGCTGCCGTCAAAAGCAAGACCATAGAATCCGGATTTCATATCGAAGATATTCTGTCCATTATAGAATGCCCTGGACATATTCACAATAGTAAAATTCAATTTATTGTCTTTTTTAACTGTGAAAAAGAAATCTGCATTTGTCTCGAGACTGCCAAATTCCATTTTACCCGCTTCATAAGTATATTTCGGTCTCCTGTAATCGCGTATCATATCCATCCTCATATTTCCCTTCACACCAACACTAATAGTCCTTCCGTCATCAGTGTTAATCTCGACAGACATTCCTGCACCCTCAGGTTTAGTATCAACAAATTTGATCTTTTCCATCCAATGTTTTGCATCCTCGTTTGAGGAATGCGGCACCAGCACCGTTACGAACCCTATGTGCTGTCCAAGCTCAAAAAACTGTCCGGTTGTCTCGGATATTGCCACTTCCTCCTGATAATGCCGACTTGCTTTTTCCATCTGGTAGATCCTGTAATGGCTCTTCGGAAAATATATTAAAAGCTTATTATCAGTATTAAGTTTATGATTTCTCAGTATGTCATATTGTGTATCATACCAGTTCTCACCATGCTCAAAAACTTTCCTTGTGTGCCAGAGATTAACGGCTGTCATGAATCCTTCTTTTGTTCCTTTAACGACATCAAAAACTACAAAAAGTTCAGGATTTTTTACATAAGTCACTATCCTGTCCCATTCATAACCCATTTTATCATCTATAAGCCTTGTACGGCTGTAATCATGATCGTCAAAAGTAAGGAAGTCTATTTTTTTGGTTCTGATAATCTTATAAGAACCGGCATTGCGGAGAAAATCAAGAGCAGATTGACCTGGAATCGCAGGGTGCTCTGTGGGACTGTACCTGTATTCTCCCTGTTTCTGCCCCATCCAGATTTTTTCAGGCCGGACACAAATTCGATTGTGAAAATAGTCCTGCCTGTATGCTCCATATGGTCCACTTGGCATGTAGTCCCTGTAACCTCCGTCATGCAGAAGCACAGAACCGTTATACATTAAAAGCGGTATGCTGTTCTCATCTGCGTGGCCGTGAGTCATTTTCTCTTCTTCAACCGGGATACCGTCTCTAAGATAATCGCGGAAAATCAGACCTCCGTCACCTTCATCACGGTAATTCAGCAGCATATAGGTAGACTTCTCATCCCAACCGTTCCTCATTACAATTTTCTTACCCTGGACATCTTCCATCACTTCTTCGCTGAGTTCTTTTGGATGTTCGGGCACGAGATCGTCCGTTCCCCATCTGTATGCATCCAGAAGCTCATAAGCGAGACCCGTTGCCCGTACATTCCAGTTTATGAATTTATTTCCTATTACAGCTGCTGCCCACTTTAGTTCAGGATCGTTGTAGGCTTTTGCTGCTGCTTCAAAGAACACCAGGTAACGGTCCCAATTCGCACGCCAGTGTGCATCACCGAAATCCGGGATCATCATGTCCGGACACATCAGATGCAGGAAATACTGAGCGTAATAGTACATCTCCGGCAAATGGAAGAATTCCTTCATCATGTCTTTTGCATCGGCATATCCGAGAAGGGCATACAACCACACTGCATGGTAGATCGTCGCATCCTCGATTTCCCAATTTCCCCAGTTGTCAAAACCGAGGGCCCTTTCGGTGATTCTCCATTTATACGCTTCAGGATGATCTGGAACAGCCCTAACAGCCCAGGCCAACGTTTCAGCTCTCAGCGCCGTACGGTTCATTGCTCCCCATTCCTGAGTCTGCAGAAGATAATTAACACTATGAGCAATAACTCCTTCTACCTTCTGTCTTTCATTTCTGCTGAGGAATCCATGCTTCTTCAAAATCTCATAAGGCCGTATATATCTCATAGTAGTAAAAAAATCAGGCAGGGCAGGTACTCCTTCCGTATAATCCGGTCTTCTCTCTTCCGCCTCTTTGGGATATTCTTCTTTATAATCTCCATAATCCAGGAGTACTTTCTTTGCTCTTCTTGCATATTCTTCGTTATTTTCGAGGTCGAAAAGTGTCGCATAAATCGTTGCCATCTCAAGCAGGCGTGAAGGAGGTCTATAACCGAAAATGTTATCAGGATCAATCGTTCCCCTCCATAATGTTATCAGTGAATCATGATTTGCCCAAACCCAGTCTGCCGCTGTCCGGGCAAATTCGAGGTACCTCTCTCTTGGAATAGGTTCGACATCATCTGAAGCAAAAACTGTTATGGGAACCAGGATCAATAAAAATAGCAGCATTGATTTTTTCATTAGTTCATTCCTCATAGTTTTATTTATTTATTCCGGCGGATTTCCGCCGGGGAAAAAGCCGTATTCTTTCAGGTCAATTTCTCTTCCTTTTTGTGCCCATTCTATTCCGGTTTCTGAAAGTAATAATCCCTTATGATAACAATTTAATAAGACAGAATCAATACCGGATACCATGTATCTATTCCGTACAGTATCTCTCATTAAAATATTTTCGGGAAATGTCTGAATCTCTTTTACTGACTCCTGTATTCCGTTGATACAAAGAGTCTGGGATCTTGCAGCTTCCGGGCCGCATACAATTTCAGGATCGTCACAAACCGTGTTTTCAATAGCTATAAACAATTTCTTGAACTGATGATCGTTATCCGGTGCGCCGTAATTCTTTGTTAGGCCGCTTTTGTATACAGCTGTTATTCCATCGTATTCACCTCCGTAGAAGACACTCGCATCCTCAAATTCAAAATGGAATAAAGGCCCGGAATCCTTTTCAGAAACATGAGTTCCGAAGAAAAGCAGCTCGGTATCATTTTCATCTAATATCCTGCAGCAGCAGGTATCAAAATTTTCGATCGGATTTGCCCTGAGACATTCAGCCGAAACTGAAAAAGGCACTGAACTGGAATCCATCTTCTGTCCAAGAATATAGAACATATTATGAAGGAAATGAGCCATCGCGTTATTTACAGGACTGTCAAGAATCCAGATACCATTTTCAGTTTGTTTCCTCCCTGCCCAGTCGTTCCGGTTAAAATAGATATCATCCCTTCCCCACATACACAGTGTCTTCAATCTCAACGGTTTACCGAAATGACCCAAGATAATATCACGCTTCAGATTCCTGACGGCCTGTGAGTAAGACCATTGATAACCGGTCATGACCCAGTTTCCTGTTATATTCTTTGTTTCAATAAGTTTATCCACTTCCTGTACAGTCGCTCCAAGCGGTTTATCACACAAAACCTGAGAACCGTTATTCAATGCCGTACAACTCTGCTCAATATGGAAATGAATGGGGGATGATATAACCGCAAGATCTGATGTGTTGCCGTCTCTATAGAAATCCTCAATACCATTGTAAACCGGAATATTCAGTTTTAATAACTTTTTGTGATGATCTGACTTTGCTGCGTCAGG
>JANQEH010000254.1 GCA_028278455.1 bacterium | reverse complement strand
GGAAAAACAAGAATAGATATTTATAGGGCTGATCCTGAAGTGATATTTGCCAACATATATAATTCAAGTGAGTATATAGGATTATATAGATCTGATGATAGTGGGGATTCATGGAATTCTGTGTCGGATTTTTCAATGGGGGCAATACTTGGTTTATACTCGCATTATGTAAGAGTTAATCCTGCTGACAAAAACAAAATCTTCCGCACTAATCAATTTTATGGATTTTCCGAAGATGGTGGTGTGACATATACTACCGAAGAAGAAATCTACGGCTGGCTGTCGGACAGTACGGTGATGCATGTTGACCATCATACTTTCGCGAATCATCCTGATAATCCCGATATGTTTTATGCAGGAAATGACGGTGGTGTATTCAGGACTTATGACAGTGGTAAGACCTTCCAGAATCTAAATAACGGTTATGTTACAACTCAATTCTATACGGGATTTTCTTCATCGAAGACCGATCCGGATCTTGCTATAGGAGGTACACAGGATAATGGAACACATATTTATACCGGTAGCCCGAAATGGAAGATATGTGTTCTTGGAAGCGATGGAGGGACAACAGCCATAGATGAAATCGACAATGATATACTCTATGGTTTAAAACCCAGGTTGTCAATATTCAGGTCAAGAGATGGCGGAGATACATTCAGATTCATTGGTCCGGTCGACTGGTATGAAGGGTACTATGGTAATCCTCTTGCCCATTCTCCTCATTCTGATGAAAAAACGAAGTTTCCGCATCCATATGAACTTCTACCCGGAGGATTGATTTATGCAGCGACAAACTATGTTTACAGGTCATTAGACGGAGGGACAACATGGGAATGTCTCAATAACGACATAAAAGTTTCAAATGAATCAATAGTTTCGATGGTATCATCAAGGAGGAATACTAACTACATATATGCAGCAACCTATCCGAATTTAATTTCAGGAAACAGGGCACAGATATTCCGCTCAAAGGATGGAGGAAGGACTTGGGATGAGGTAACTGGCGATCTCCCGGACCGGTATATCCATCTATATATTTCCCCGCATAAAGAGACTACAATATATGCAACGACCTATGGTTTTGAGACCTCGCATTTATTCCGCTCCCTTGATTCCGGAGAAACCTGGGATGATATCGGGGAAGGACTGCCGGATGTTCCTACTGTTACGGTAGAGGTAGATCCGTTATACTATAACCATATATATGTAGGGAACGACCTTGGAGTATGGGTGTCAACTGATGACGGTATAACATGGGATTCTTTCAATAGGGGTTTCACAGATGCAGTTCTTGTTACAGACCTTTCGATATCCGAGAGCAACAGGAAGATCCGTGCCTCAACCCATGGTAACGGAGTGTATGAGAGAACACTTCTGCCGCAGACGAATGTCTCTTATGTAACTACTCCAGTCGGCTTTGAACTGAGGAATAATTTCCCGAATCCGTTCAATCCGAGCACACAGATAGAATTTTCTCTTGAAGAGAATGCACCTGCCTCTATACGGATATACAGTATACTGGGACAGCTTGTCAGGACCTTCGAAGAAAGAGAATATACACGGGGGATTAACAGGGTAAGGTGGGACGGGACCACAAATATCGGCAGCCATGTATCGAGCGGAGTATATCTCTGCAGACTGACAGTAAACGGCAGGACTCAAACACGCAGAATGACGGTCATTAAATAAATAACTGTCGATGTATTAATCCATTCCTTCCATCAATTCATCAATACTATGCATTAGTTTATCAATGCAGAGTAACATTCTGTCCTCAATTTGAGTATTCTCGATCATATGAAAAAAAGAGGATACAGAAATGAAAACGAAAATGATAGGGCAGTTCTCTCTTACTATCATAATAATTATTATTGTGATGATGGTTAATGGGATTCTTTTTACTCCCGAAATCAACTACAGGGATATCGAGACTGTTGAAGATTATGTGCAATTCCGGGAGGTAACAGCCCAGAATATGCATTTTGAAAATTTTGCATCAACAGTATTTTTCATTTTAATTGTAATTCTTTATACTTTGTTGTACAGGTTCTGCAAGTTGAAAAATCCTGATTGGGCTTCGATAGGAGTGGTTTTTCTTCCGCCATTTGCTGGATTGGTATTTTTGTTTTCCTCTCTTCAGCATTATGTTGTACCTCAGCTTGTGAAAATGTATCACCAGCCTGAATATCAACAGGCATTGGCAATGCTGTTCAGTCAGTTCCTTCCCGGTGCAGAAAATCATGCTGCCGGCATAGGAAATGTCTGTCTGCTTTTTCTCGGAATAACTTCATTGATCTTCGGATCGATTATTTCAGGTGAGCAGAAATATCTCAAGATCGCTGGTTATTGCCTTGCTGTTTCGGGATTTGGATTTATTATAGAATACTTCGGTTTCATGATCCCGGTAGGTGTGACAACAGTATTTGCATATATAAGTTTACTGGGAATGGTGATAACCCTTGTTCTGCTGAGTATTATATTCCTCAGGGTTAAAAGCAGAGCAGAAATAGAGAATGGCCTGAATAATGGATAGTAATTAACGATCTTCTTTGAATGGCTATGATCTGTATCACAGATTTTCATTGCATATCTTAATCTGTTCACAATTGTTTTACCTGAAAATTGCTGCTATTGTGGAGTTAGTAACTATTTTTACTAAACTTTTGTAAAAAGCGGAACAAATGAATATATTTCCAGTATATAATCACTACGAAAACAATTTCTGTATACAAAAGGGAAGAATAAAATGCTTAAAAAAAACCTGTTATCAATAATTATTCCGGTATCATTATTAATAAATTCGAACTCATTTTCCCAGGGAGTGATCGAAGAAATTGGGAAATTCGATTTCGGTGTGGCTTATGATATCTATGTTAAAGAGAACATTGCATTTGTATCCGGTAACGAGGGTGTAGTCATTATCAATGTCGAGAACAGGAGTGAACCTGAAAAACTCACTTTGTTCGAAATTGGTTTAACATTCGGCTTGACAGTGAGAGAAAATAAGTTATTTGCATGTACATTTGAAAAAGGGCTTCTCATTGCCGATATATCCGATCCGAAAAATCCGGTTATTATTGGACAGAATAAATATAAAGCCAGTCTAAACAGTGTGTTGATAAGAGAAAATATGGCATTTGTTTCTTCTGATCGTTTTGGTTTTTACATACTTGATTTATCCGATCCGGCCAGTCCGGAATTCATCGGTGAATTCAGAGATGGAAAAAGGGCAAAGGGAATGAGTATTATAGAAGATGTCTTGTTTTTAGCAGATCCTACCACGGGCTTAAAATTGATCAACATATCGGATCCAAAAAATCCTGAATTACTTAAAGTTCTTGATGATACAGGTGGAGCCTGGAATATGGATATCTCTGTAAATTCCCTGTACCTGGGGTGTCATGGAAACGGCACGAGGATATTCGATATATCGGATATCGAGGATCCGAAACTGCTTTTCCGGCTTGTTGATGACGGAGAAATCTATGGTGCTGCGGGTGATGATAAGTATTGCGTTGCTGCTGATCTGCAGGAGGGAGTGAAAATTTTCGATGTCAGCGACAGAAATAATATTAAACTTATAGCACATAATGATAATTATCATCCGCATTCTGTATTCTATGACGGGGAATATATATACCTGGGAGACCAGGACGAAGGCCTTGTAATATTGAAACTCGTATTGAGATAGTTAATCCTTAGCGGAAAGAATACAACCGCGGGATAACGGAATATCAATAAAATATTATCTTTTATGCCTTGTTGTCTTCTTCGCGATCTGGTAGATCACGATAAATACAACCACAGCGACCAGCACACCTACTGTAGGATCCATAACCTCACCTCTCAATGTCAGTTAAAAGGTTGTAGTGGTTCAGCGATCATAATGTCGGACAAAGAACAGGGATCGGGTAGATTATTCTATATATAAATATAATTTGCTGATTTGATTTGCACAACAGAAATTTATCGGAAACTGTATTTAAGACACGGGATTCCCGCCTGCGCCCGGCTTTCAGCGGGACAAGCGGGAGCAAGGATTTGAATGTTGCTCAATAGAATAAAGTAGACATTTTAAATTACCCTGTCTTCCCGGCCTCCGAGCCGGGATCCAGGAGAGGTGGTGGGAGATAAACCGACGGAAATGGTATTCTCTATAGAGTCCCTATAATGAATTTGATAAATCAAATTCCCACATATTGGGGTCCAAAATTGAAAAACATCATTCTATAAAAATTTCTTTGAAACACTATATACGAAAATATCGTATATCGATATACGAAAAAATCGTATATAACTGTCGGGAGGCGAAATAATTGAAAAATCTGAGCATGAATGAACAAATATACCTTATAGCGATCCTTCTTCTGAAGGATGACGCTTACGGGGTAAGAATAAGGGAAAAGGTTATTGAACTAACGGGAAAATCAATGGTGTTCGGTACCCTCTACAATAACCTCGATTACCTTGTCAAGAAAGGGCTTCTAACTTCCAGGAAGGGAGAGACCGGGCCGAACAGGGGAGGAAATACTAAAGTGTTTTATTCACTGACCGATTCAGGAAAAACCGCACTTGAGGAAGCCCGGGAGCTGCAGCAATCACTCTGGGAGCAGGCAAAACCGGCATTTGAGAAATGATGACAAATCTAACAGGAAAACCTCCCCGAATAGCAAAAAGAATATTTTTTTGTCTTTCGGTATACCAGAAGAATCACTCTATAGCCGGGGATGTTGAAGAAGTTTTCTTCCAGATATTCAGAAATAAAGGGTATTTAACTGCCGCGGTATGGTATTGGTACCAGTGCATTACTGCAATTGTAAAGTATGCTACCTTTACATCTAATCGGAGCACAGCAATGTTGAAGAACTATTTAAAAACAGCCTTCAGGAAAATGTGGAGGAACAGAGGATCTACATTTCTGAACATTGCGGGGCTTACATTGGGACTTTCATGCTTTATAATGATTTTCCTATGGGTAAATAATGAAATATCCTTCGATGGATTTCATGATAATATTGAGGATATCCATGCAATAACTACAACTATCGAGGGAATGAAGACATACGACTGTCCATGGGCTTTAGGGCCATATCTGAAAGCAAATTTTCCGGAAGTGCTCCATATGACACGACTAAGGGAAAGAGAGATGTCGGTAAAGGCAGGTGAGAAAACCGTATACAGGGAAATTGTCATGGTTGATGATGATTTCTTCAGGATGTTTACATTTCCGGTGATAATTGGAGATCCCGACAGAGTACAGGAAAGCCGGAATTCTGCAGTACTTACGGCCGAGACAGCGGAATACCTGTTTGGTGATGACGATCCGATTGGGAAAACTGTCAGGATGAATAATTCTTTTGAACTCATTGTGACGGGTATAACGGAAAATCCCTCCGCAAATTCCAGTATTACTTTTGATATTGTAATGCCGTTGAATATCCTCGGAGATAGAAGGCTAAGTACATGGGGGTACGGTATTGAGACATTTGTGCTCCTTGATAAAAATTCCGACAGAAAGGTGTTTTCGGGCAAGATTCGGGAGATCGTAAACAGGGAGAATCCTGTTCCGGATAATCTGAACGTAGTAGACATTTTTTCTTATAAGAAATTTCATCTCTATGGCCTGAATGAGATGGGGCCTGTAAAGTATATATATCTTTTCTCAGCAATTGCCATCCTGATCTTGTTGATTGCGAGTATCAATTTTATGAATATGACTATAGCAAGATCCGGATCAAGGGTGAAGGAGATCGGGATGAGAAAAGTCGCCGGTGCATCAAGATCGGATATTATCAGACAATTCATTGGCGAGCCGGTTATACTTGCTTTTGCAGGTTTTGGATTATCTTTGATTATTGTAATTATACTGCTGCCTGAATTCAATATGATATCCGGAAGAAATATTTCTTCTTCCGTATTGAAAAATCCGATTATGCTTATACTGTTAACAGGAGTAACGTTGCTTACGGGAATATTATCAGGCAGCTATCCGGCACTGTATATTTCAAGATTCAATCCGGTTGATATTGTTAAAAGTATACCAGGGAAAGGTTACAAAGGCATTATAATTAGAAGAATATTGATAATAATTCAGTTTTCTGCATCGATAGCGCTGATCATAGCTGCTGCAGTAATCTTTCACCAGATGAGATTCATCAAGACTGTCGATATTGGTCTGGAGAAGGATAATATTGTCGTCATGCGGATAAATAATGGTATGAGAGGGAGCCTGGAGTCAATTAAAAGTGAATTGAGGGGATTGAGCAATACAGTAAGTATCACTTTTAATTGACTCCAGGCTCCCTCTCATACCATTATTTATCCGCATGACGACAATATTATCCTTCTCCAGACCAAT
>JANQEH010000231.1 GCA_028278455.1 bacterium | reverse complement strand
TACCTTATAAAAGTCAGTTTTTATAATGAATAGGAATGTTAGTTAAGACAGTACTTCAGTATCCGCTGGATAAGGAAGGTTATTTATTTTTTGTTATGTCAAAATGATTAAAGATCCTGTCTCTGTAGTTTCGGCTGAGATTCAATTCTATATCATTCTTCAATAACACTGTGTACTGGTTATATGACCATTGATTAAGCTCTCTGATTCTCTCCATGTTTACAATATAAGACCTATGGATTCTGATAAAGAGTGAGGGATCGAGTTTCCTTTCAATATTCCCAATCGCTTCCCTGATCAGATAAGTTTTATCGCCAGAATGGATCTTGACATAATAAGCCGCGGCTTCGATCCAGTCTATTGTATCCACTTTAAGAAAGAATACGGATCCTCCCGACCTGATAAGAATCCTGTCGAGATATTTTTTTTCTTCTCTGATCGTCTCAAGCACATTATTAATTTGACGTTTTATATCTTTTTTTGAGAGGATTATCTCTTTAGCCCTCCTGACCGAATCAAAAAATCTTTCCTTATCATAAGGTTTCAAGAGGTAATCAATCGCATTTATCTCAAAAGCTTTCACCGCGTACTTATCGTATGCTGTTACAAAGATTACATATGGAATATCCCTTTGGTGGAGGGCCTCCAAAACTTCAAATCCATTCATTTCCGGCATCTGGATATCCAGAAATATAAGATCAGGTTTTTCTTTATTGATCAATTTCACTGAATCGAAACCATTATCACATCTTCCGGCTATCTCAAAATCCGGATCATCCTTCAAGAATGTTTCGATCACCTCAATTGCAAACGGTTCATCGTCAATGAGCAATGATCTGATTTTCATTATTAAGATATCCTCTCTCTTTATTCGATCATTAATGGAAGCTCAACAACAACCATCAACCCGCCAAGATCTGAATCTTCAAGATTAAACCTGTAGTTTTCCTGGTAAAGCTGTTTAAGTCTTTCAAGTGTGTTTTTTATCCCAAGACCACAAAGGACTCCATCAATATTTTTGGATTCCATACCTTTCCCGTTATCATGAATCTCAATCTTGAGCATGTCATCTTTGATTGTCGATATGATCTTAATTTCTCCAGCTTGCTTATGAGGTGAAATACCGTGTACGATCGCATTTTCAACAAGAGGCTGCAGGAGTAGTGAGGGAACTTTAGCATTCAATGTCCCGGATTCTATTTCAGTAACAATATCAAGTTTACCTTTAAATCTCGTTTTTTGAATATTCAGGTAAAGATCAACAAATTCAAGTTCCTTGCTAAGTTCAACTTCATGTTCTTCTGTCCTGTCCAGAGAAAACCTCAGCAGATTGCTAAGCTGGGCTATCATCTTATTTGCTGACAAGACATCTTTGAACATCAAACCGCTTATCGTATGCAGAGTGTTGAACAGGAAGTGAGGCTGAAGCTGAGCTTTCAGATTTTTCATCTGTGCCTGTGCAAGTTTTGCCTCCATCTGCGAGGTATTCAGTTCATGTTCTCTGTATTTTTTCTGATATTCAACAATATATACTATTGCAATGATTATCCAGTAGGTAAAGATCATCAGAAAGAAAGTACCGAAAAGGAAGGTACCGAATGTGCTGAGATTCCAATCGTTTCCACCACAATAGATATCAATATAAACATATGTAATGAAGGATTGCAGCACCGGGAAGAAAACACTTGCGGCTGAATGAATCACAACAGGTATCAGCCATTCTCTTCTGCTGAGAGAAAATCTTTGTCCAAGCCAGATGATAATGGGAACAAAGAAAGCCCACGGCATCCATGCCCAGAGATCATACCTTACCTTAGTGATAAAATCTACTTCTCTGCCTCGCAGAACATAAGCAATATACAACTCACCTGCATATAAAACTGAAAGGATGAAGAAAGCTGCAAGACTAATACCCAGTATTTTAATGTTTCTTTTCAGATATAATTTCACACCAATCACCATAGATCATACTATTAACGGATAATACTAAGCATAAATCAGTTTCAAATCCTCAACTTTCTTACTGATATTTATACTGTTTATACAGTAAGCTATGCATTCATCGCAAGTAACACATTTAGATAGTCCGCGTTCAAAGGAAATCGAATCCAAAGTACAGCGAGCCTGGTAAAAGTTTGCATATCCATCGGCATACATGTGGGTTCTCATCAAACCGGGAATATCTGCATTTTTCGGGCATGTAGATTCACATCTCCTGCACTGCCGGCAAAATTGCATCCCGATCTTTACATTATTATCTTCAAGAAATTCTCTTTCATCATCGGTATATTTCAGATCACAGGCTGCTGAAATATTCTCTCTCATCTGATCAAAATTTGTATATCCGGGGATAGCTGTTGCGATACTCTCATTATTTAATACCCATTTTAGCGCAGCAGTATGATTCGGTATTCCGTTTGCCAGTCTGTTCCCTCCCTGGGTTTTCATTGCGACAACTCCTAATCCTGCTGCAGCAGCCTTTTCGATGGCTTCCAGATGTTCTTTATCATCATCCATTGTAAAATTGATTATTACCATTATCACATCAAATATACCGGCATCAATAACTGAATCTAATACATCCGTTAATTGATGCGTAGAAATTCCAATAAATCGGGCTTTCCCTTCATGTTTAATCCTGTCTAGCGCTTTCCTCACTCCGGGATCATTTACCTGGTAAATTGCGTCCGCAGCATGGTAATACAGGATGTCGACATGATCCATATTCAGTCTTGAAAGCGAGCTGTTGAAATGATCGATAAACATTTCGGTTACCTGCGCCTCATCCAGTGGTCCTTCCACCCGGTCGAATCCCTTACCGACAGGATGCAGAATCTTTGTCTGGACTGTAACCTTTTTCCGCAGACCAAATTCATTCACTACCTGACCGATCATTCTCTCACTATTACCATCGAGGTATGCTTTTGCCGTATCATAGAGTCTGATACCTTCATCATATGAGCTTTTAATAAGCTCAGGATTATCCGAATTCATCACACCCATGCTGACTACCGGCACGCTTATTCCCGTTCTGCCGAGGGTTCTGTAGATTATTTCCTTTTCCCTTCTAAACATTGGAAGACTATCTATCCGGGATAATCCTTTACGGGAGAATGGATTTGTCATAGCCGTGAATCCCGCTATAGATCCGGCAACGAATTCCCTCCGGCTGTATTTATTTCCCGATTCTCTCATATATTTATTTCCCGGTTCTCTCATATCAAACCTATAAAACACCTAATATAATTATATGTCGGATAAATTGGTAACATTTATTATCTGAATAATACGGAATTGTCTTTTATATATTTGATTTATTTATCGTGAGGGGGGCTTTTAACTCCTCCATCATATACCCATTTCCAGGAACCGTCATTCTGTTTCTTCCAGATCGAGCAGTAATAACCATATCCCTTTTGTTCATTTCCATCATTGTCTACTGTAGTAAATATCCATTTCCCAAGGGTATAACCAAAATCTGCAGAGGCGGCAATCTCTGCTTTGAATGGCTCCCATTTAAGAGTCCCGCTATTGTTCTGATTCAGCATTTCTACAATCCGGACTTTTCCTTTCAGGGGATGTGCGTTATCCCTGTACATTACAGCGTCCTCATCCACGTATGCCTCAAATGCTTTTGCCCTGCCGGATTTAACAGACATTTTAGAGAACTCCCTGTCTGCATTAAGCAGCTTCTCCTTCTCATTAGCAATATCTA
The DNA here is from genome assembly GCA_028278455.1 of bacterium. GTDB lineage: Bacteria > SM23-31 > SM23-31 > SM23-31 > SM23-31 > JANQEH01. The sequence continues at coordinate 12,676 of JANQEH010000231.1, read as the reverse complement.
TCTTTTCTGCACACCCGGAAATGATAAATAACAACAGCGTAGCCATAATAAAAATGTATTTTATATCTAATTGAGCCACCTGAACGAGCATATTATCTCCTTTCAATTAATAGCATACATTTTTCCATCTGTACTGCCGAAGTATATTACGCCATCCCTTACAATTGGAGAAGAAATTATAGACCCAACTGAGAGGATCCGCAGGTTGACATTATCTACCATGAATTCATATGCTTTATCCGGATTTTCCGGCCGGGGATATGCCTTTGCATTGATCATTCCGTCATCTGTATAATAATTTCCTTCGTTACTTATACTGGCATCAGTCCTGAATTCCCATTTCTTTTTACCGGTAACGGTATTTACAGCATATAATCTCCCATTGTGGCAGCCGAAATAAATTAAATTTTTAACGATAACCGGTGAAGAGAACACCCATGCACCTGCATTAAAATCGAATTTCATATCACCGGTCTCCGTATTGAACGCGAGCAGGTTATAACCGTCGGATGTACCGCAGTAAACAACTCCGTTATGTGCGGCGGGAGAAGTACAAATCCAAGGTCCTCCGGTTGAATACTCCCATTTCAGTTTGCCTGTTTCCGAATCGATTGCCTGTAATTTACTGCTCCTTGTACCGATAAAGACTGTTTTATCATATATCAAAGGTGAGGACTGCACGCCTTCATAAAGCCGTGCTTCATCATCCTGCCCAGTGTCGAATTTCCATATTTCCTCTCCTGTCTCTGCATCCAGGGCATAAACAAAACTGTCCCAGCTGCCGCAATAGAGGACACCACTGCTGACCGCAGGTGAAGAATGGACACCGTCACCAGTTTTGAACCGCCATTTTTCTCTTCCGGAGGAAATATCAAGAGCATATATATTTGTGTCTCCGCTTCCGAAATACACTACCCCATTTGCAATGACTGGAGATGAAATGAAGAAATCCCACGGATCAACCATAAGTTTATCCTTCGGAGGAATCCCCCATAGACCTTTATGGCTGAAAAAACTCTCTCCTCCGGTACTGAACCGCCATATCTCTTCACCTGAATCAGAATCCAGGGCATAGAAATTACCGTCTTCACTGTTGAATAGAACTTTGTCCTCAACTACTGCGGGAGAAGATGATACCGCACCTCCGGTCTTGAATTTCCAGGCTTCGGATCCTGTTTCTGAATTAAGCGAATACAAATATCCGTCTCCGCTGCCGAAATAGAGCCTGTCTCCATATAAAACAGGAGAAGACATAATCCTTTCTCCGGTCTGAAAAGACCATTTCACTCCGGTTAAGTTCTCCAATCCCTCTGTATAATACACCCCCGAGTGGTTCGCATCTCCCCTGAACATTACAGGTTTTCTGTTATCTTCTATCATAATGCATCTGCTCAACAAAGGAAGTGACATTAAACCTGCTAAAGCTATGGCTGGTAGTCTATTCATGATCTTCCTTTATAAGTAATAAGTGATTTATTATGCATACAGGAGTTTCAGGTCTTTGATCTTTTCGGATATATCGACAGCATTATTAACGCACAAAGCTGTACATTTCTTGCACGTTGAGCAGTTCTCAAGTCCGGAATTTCCCGAAATTTCGTACATAGTCTCCCTTGCCTGGCCGAAATTCGAATACCCGGATGCATACATATGTGTTCTCATCAGAGTTGGTATATCAACACCTTCCGGACAGGATTGCACACATTCATTGCACTGGAGGCAGAAGCCAGATTTATCTGACGGACTGCTTTCACCAAATCGCTCTTCATATAGCCTTAAAGACTCTTCTTCCTCTTCATCCAGCCCTATGTCATATACAACCGAAAAATCTTCCTTCATCTGATCGATATTTGTGTATCCCGGTATTGCGCAGGTGATATTTTCATTCTGAAGAACCCATTTCAGCATTGCTGTATGATGCTTCGGGCCTACAGCAGAAAGATTCCCGCCGAGTCCCTGGGTTTTCATTGCAATAAGCCCTATATCATTTTCGGCTGCATTCTTGATTGCTTCATTGATAGCTTCAAATCTTGGTTTATATCGCGGGATTATAGAGTATGCGAAGCTATATGATATCTGAGCAACAGAATATAGATCTGATTGTTTCACAGCTTCATTCAGAACATCCTCATGAATAGAATGTGTCGATACACCTATGTGTGTGGCACGTTTTGATTCCTTTATCTCTTCAAGAGCCTGCCTCAGCCTGGGATCATGCATATCCTTCATGAATTTAATATTATGGAAAAAAAGAATGTCAACATTATCTGTTTTCAACCTTTCGAGACATCCGTCGAAGTCCTCGAGAAACTTTTTATACATATCCTCAGAGCTCATCGATCCGGGATTTTGATAGTCGGGAACAGGGACTTTAGTTTCGAGTATTATCTGATCTCTGATTCCAAGTTTTTCAACTGCATCTCCGATCATATCCTCATTGTGGTAGCGTAGAGCGGTATCGAAAAGCTTTACTCCCTCTTTATGAGAGGCCGAGATCATATTCGGATCAGTGGTATTCATCACCCCAAATCCTATTACAGGCACTCTCAAACCTGTCTTCCCAAGTGTCCTGTGTATAACCTCATTCGGTTTTTTTGACGGAACACTAGGATTTAATCCTGTTCCGGCAGCTCCTAAAATACCTACCGATGCAAGACCGGTTGTTGATTTTGAAAGAAACTCTCTGCGGTTGTAATTGCGTTGGGACATAGATTGCTCCTTTTGGTTAAAGTCTATTTTGCGGGCAATCTAAAGATAAAAATCAATCAAACAGATTGTTGATGAAATGCAACAAAATGCGTAATAAATAACATTAGCGGGAGGAAAACGTCATGAAGAGAGATTTACTGTTGCCTGAAGTTTCCAGAGATTGGAATAATCTGTACCTACATTGCAGACCACCTATATTGGAGAGAAACTTACTTTTTTATAAATATTTTCGTAATTACAAATCCATCGACTGGAGTGATTCTGACGTCTTATGGATATATCCTCCATTCCGAAATAGCACAACCATTTCCAGTACAGAATATCTATTAGATTCAATGAGTAATGAATAAATCTCTTTTGGGCTATTTTCGATTTCGAGAATAGGATTTTATTAGATTAGTTATGTTGATCAGTATTCCTTAAGTTTGCAGGAACATTATCGTACAAGCTAAATCTAATAGAATTTCGAAAGAATATAATTAATCTGATCCTGTTATTTCAAAAGTTACACTTCTTATACGGATTTGTTTTGAAGTATTATCCTGAACTTCAATCGTCAATGTATAGTTTCCCTGTTCAAGAGCTGATATATCTAATTCCAGCAGTTCCCCGGATGAGCGCTCGATCGACTCCAATTTGTATTCCTGCTCTGAAATCTGATTATTGCCTCGTCTCCCAGTTAATCGTCTCAAGATATTACCCGAATCATTTGACTGTATCCTGTATTTAACAGTATATTTACCTTTACCGGAAGAATTCAAAAACAGATGATAAAGTTCGAAATAGAGCAGCATATTCTGTCCGTGTGTAAATTTATCAACAGGATATACCTTAAAAAAGTCACCATCCGGCAGGTCTGATAACTCTTTACCGATCAAAATATCACTTATAACCAGACTATCTATATCAGTTTCAAGAGGTACACCAGTTGCGATGTAACTTTTATAGCCTGCTATACTCCCAAATAAAGTATCGACGAAAGCCTGGTTTGATAGAGAATTCTGAAGAAATATCTCACTTGCTACTGAGGCCAATTCATACCTGTAAAACTCGTTTCTATGAGAAAACTCGAACAAAGAAAAGTTACTTTTTCTCGTTGACGGAACATCGATAATCCGGTCAATCTCATTCCATTTATCATCGGTAACGATAATTGAATTAATAAGATTGTAATTATTTTTCCCGGAGAGATCATATACATATTCAACAGATTCTCCGGAGTACTCAATGGGTAGATTATAAACAGCAAGCCCAAGCTTTGGATTGTTATCGGAACCAAGCAGCCTGTAAAGAAAAAACCTCGTATTAAGAGAACGAAGAATATCACCATAATCGGAAGCCTCTTTTTCAGCCTTTACCTTTGCCGGGTCATTCCTGTCATACGCTGAATATACAAACCTGCTAATACTTTTTTCTGATGTGTGCAGCGAAATATTTTTTGTTGTGACACTTGATGTTGCTTTACTTACTTCTCTCATTATAGTACTACTTGATACTGAAGGAGCAGCGCTTAACGCTCTTGCTCCAATTAACTCCAGGTTCCTGAAATAGTACATATCATCAACTTCCTCCAATTGTTTGTAGTATGCATATTGAAGGATCGTTCCGACAGTAATCGGGGCAGTGAGCAGAGTTCCGGAATCAAGAAATGCATTAGGATCGATAAACTCTTCAACACCTGTTCTAAGTCCGTATTCCCCCTTTCCGTATTCCGGGCCGAAGAAGTATCTCACAGTATCTTTATTTAGAAGATCAGTATAGATCCATAATTCAAAATCGGGATTATAATTATATTTGTGTCTTTTTACATCTTCTATATATCTTCTATACCTTACCAGATAGTCAATATTAGCACCAAAGCTATCTCTGGCAATTTTATCCGGCCGGCCATATCTGACATAAACAGTTCCACGGTCATCCGTTCCATAGACGCTGTTTTTATTTCTTGTGTATCTGCTTTTAGCATAATTTATTCTTTCCCAGTGTTCCAGTAGCCTTTCGTTCGCAATCGATACGGGGACTGGATCACGCTTTTTCCAGAACTCCCTGAAACGAATGAAAAGACTATCATCTTTTTTATTAAGCAGGTCTTTCCATTCTGCTTTTTCATTCTCTCCCAGCAATGCAATGATACGGTTAATTTCAGCTTCAACAATTTCAAAATTGTCATCATTGAATCCCCCAGAGAATCCCCAGAAATATAGCTGTGAAGCAACATCGTATAATTCCATGATCTTATATCTGGTTACTAATTCTATAAATTCTATACCGGTAAGCGGTTCTGCTTTGTTATTCCGGGAGATTTTTTTATAACGTTCAAGCCAGAATTGCAGAACAGTTGATATGAGTTCACCGTCACCTCCGAAATCTTCTATAGTAGAATACTTTTCAGCCAGCTTATCGTCATCTAAAACCTCAAAATTTAATAATGCATCAACTTCAGGATTATATTCATATGGCAGCATCTCAGCGATTTTTCTTCTAGCCCACTCACCTGTAACTGTCACCGAATATGGATCACGTAACTGTCCTTTGTGATTAAAAAAAGCTGATCCGTTATTCAGTCTAAGAATAGATCTGTTTTTATCATTTCTATAAGAGACCTCAAGCAGTTCATCATATTTCAAAACGAATCCATTATCTCCAGCACTTTCTACCCAGATTTCCGAATAATTCTCAAATGGCTTCGCAAGCTGTCTGGTCAAAGTATACCTTTCAGGATGAATCTTCTTGTCAAGTTCATAGGCAGTATAATCCTTTAGATGACCTGGTGCGTTCCTGAAAGTGACTAGTGTGCTGCCATAATGAAGTTCATATCTGTTTCTTTTCACCTTGTCATTAATTAGTGATCTTAAAAAATGGGGCAAAGAACCAAGATATGCTTTTTCACGGTTTTCAATCCACTCTTTCTTCAAGCTTTGATCATCAGTATCCATTTTCTCGAAAAATGAATACCCTTTGAATTCGACATCTTTATCTATCATCTTGAAATCAAGAAGATTGAATACAATTCTGTAACCAAGTGCGTAGTTTTCAATTATCAGCGGTTCAGCTGCTCTTGCGGTTAGTGTTTTTTCTTTTTGGTTAAAATTTAATGTAAGAGTATTAATATTTATAATATCAGTCTTTCCGGCATTTTTTGAGTCACCAATAAATGCCTTTTGAAATTGCTCCAAATTCCTGTCTTTTAACTTTGGATTTTCAGCAATCACCATAATCTCAGACTGGAGTTCAATATTTTCCTCAAGTTCAATATCAAGTTTTATAAAATCATTGGAGTTGATCTCCATTTGTTTCATAATAGGATTATAACCTGAATAAGAGACTATCAATATATAGCTGCCGAGAGGCACATTGTTTATCGCATATAAACCGTCTTTATCGGTAGCTGCGCCAATCAATGTCTGATTCAAATATACATTAGCATTTACCAATGGCTCATTTGATCCCTTTTTCACCACCCTGCCGCTGATAATTGAATTACCCAGCCCTGCGAATCTCTGTTTCTTCACCAATATACTACCGTCATCATTAATTATATAATTTATTGAATGGTCTGAAAGAATATAGCTTAAAATTGTATTCACACTTATATTTTGAAATTCTCCGAATACTCTGATACCTTTAAATTGCTCAGAATCATATCTGAATTCGATTCCAGCTGACTCGCCTATCCTGTCAAGTGCGATAGCTAAATTAACGGAATCCAATTTAATACTGATTGTTTTATCTATTTCACTATTAACCTGGGAATGTAATGGAGAACTGCTAATTGCAAGTAGAATTATTACGATAAACAAGGGATGGATAATTTTTACTGATCTCATTCGCGATCCATTTAATTTATACTTTATAAAGTAATAATTTTCAGTTTAATACGGATCAGCCGATAAAATCCCTATGATCTCATATATTTCTTTTTGAAAACGCATTTGTAAAGTATGGCAGTCTACGGAGCAATCAGTATTAATGAATTGAGTAGAATTAGCGGGATAACGCGCAGTTTTCTTCTATATATATTTTATTGGATAATTATATTCCAGATAAGTTGCATTTACATCAAATCTCAGATCCCGGTTATTTGTTTATAACTGCAGGATTCTCTCCAGACTATTCATACTTAATGTTCTCAACCGGATTTGATCGCGTTGATTTAACGGAATGTATAGTTACAGTCAGTGATACAATTAAAAGTGCAATGAATCCTGATATGAAATAAAAAAGAATGCTTATCTCTACTTTATAAGCAAAATTCTCCATCCAGGTCTTCACTGCATAGTATGCTGTCGGCCAGGCAATTATATTTGCAATCAGTAGTGAATACAGAAATTCTTTCGAAACAATTTTATAAATAGATATGTCGCTTGCTCCGAGGACTTTTCTGATACCTATTTCCTTTTTTCTCTGTTCTATAAGGTATGAAGAAAGCCCAAATAAACCCAATGATGATATAATTATTGAAAACAATGCAGCATATTCAAAGATAGACTTCATTTTTCTATCTGAGTCATACAGTCTTTGAAATGTCTGGTCAACAAAAGCGAATTCCGGCAAATTTTTATCATAATTCTTATGTATAGTTGTCACATTTGATACTACCTCACCCGTTTTTTCAGAATTAAACCGTATAGAGATATAGTCCATCTGTTCATCCCGTACCGGAAGTATCAAGGGCGCTATCCTTTGATGCAATGATTCGAAATGGAAATCTTTAACTACTCCCGTCACGGTATAAGTGGCATCAAATGATTCCAGGAAAATCTTTTGCCCTACAGGATCATCCCAACCAAACATTCCTGCTGCTGTCTCGTTGATAAGTATGCTCTCATCATACTTTCCGTACTCCCTGGATATATTTCTGCCGGATGCGATTGGTATATCATAAAGTTTGATAAAATCATCATCTACAGTAAAAAATCTCGATTCAATCATATTTGAGTTCTGAGAGTTAATGAGCTTAATTTTACTATTTGTAATAGACTGCCTGCCAAACGGTACTTTTGAACTAATGGATACTTCAGTAACATCCGGAATCTGGAGTAATTGTTCTTTCATTGTATCCCAGTTTCTCCTGATGGTTCCGGAATTTATTTCCAGTGTAATGATCTGTTCCTCGTTGAAACCAAGCATTTTCCTGCTAATGTAATCCATTTGCTCTGATGCAGCAAAAGTAACGATTATCATAGCAATCATCAAAGCGAACTGTATAACTACCAATGTTCTTCTCAGAGTTGCTTTACTGCTCTTGATAAAACTACTGCCCCGCAATACTGAAACTGGTCTGAATGCCGATAGAAACAGTGATGGATACAGATTAGAAAAAAAGCCGATTACCAAAACAAGTACCGCAAGCATTATTACAATATCGAAATTTCCAAGACTCGAGAAATCAAGGTTTCTACCACTCAGTTCATTGAAAACAGGTAATAAAAATCTGGCGAACAGCAATCCGATGAAAAATGCAATTAATGTAACTATGATGGACTCCACCAGAAATTGGTTCACGACCTGGTTTTTCTTTGCACCCACAACCTTTCTTATACCTACTTCACGTGATCTCGATCCTGATTTTGCCACAGATAAGTTAGTATAATTAAAACATGCAATAAACAGTATTATAAGAACAAGTCCGGATAATATATAAATGTACTCGATATTACCCTCCATGTAATTCCTATCATACAGAAGATCACCAGAATAGAAATGGATATCCGCCATCGACTGTAGTTCTATTACACTTTCACTTTGCTGATCTCCTCTCCTGATCTGCTCATTTACCACGGATAATTTGTCTTCAACCGATTTTATATCAGAGCCCTCTTTCAGTAATAAATATGTTATGTAACCAAAATTTCTCCAATTGCCTTCTGAACCGTAATTATCCGAAATGATTTTCATTGGTAAGAGCAGCTCGAAATTCAGGTGACTGTTTTCAGATAAATCCTCAAGAACTCCGGTTACTTTGCAATCACCCCACCTATCTAATTGAAGTGTTTCACCTACTATGTCATCCGATCCGAAATATTTTACCGCTCCTTTTCTTGTTAGTACAACCGATCTCAGGTCGTCAAAAACCGATTCTTTCGATCCTTTATAAAAATTGAAATCAAAAACATCAAAGAATGAATCATCTGCAAAAAAGTAGTTACCTGTATGAATAAAGCTTTCACCGTACTTAACAGAGATCCTTCCAAACATATTAAGCCTTACAATATCCTCGATTTCAGGTATTTCGCTTTTCAGCTGAGCCCCCACAGGTTCTAATGTGATAGCATACCTGTTATCGATATTTCCGTATTTCTCATGGTGGATCAGTCTGTAGATCCGGTCTTTCTTTGTATGCTGGTGATCAAATTTTATCTCATTAGTGATGAAGAGAAATATCAATATGCTGCAGGAAAGGCCGATCGCCATTCCTGCAACATTTATGAAGGAGTGAAATTTATTTCTTAGTAGATTTCTAATAGCGATTTTTATATAGTTTTGTATCAGCATAAAGGTCCTTTGAATTTCATTCCTGATTTTATCAGGGGATATTTTCAATATTTGCATAAAATACCACAGAGCCGCCTGAAACCTTCCGGAATTTTTATAAACCTCATTGTAATCTTCCTCAAAATCGCCTAGAGGTGTATCCCACCCCTTGTCAGGGAGAAGCCTTTTCAGGATCCTTTCTGCGGTTTTAGGAGGTTTTTTATGATTGCCGGAAACCATTATTTTTCTGTCTCAAGCTTTAATAGACTGATATCTGACCACATTTCACTATTTACTGCGTATATTCTGACTAAAGCCTTCCTGCCTTCCTTAGTTAAAGTGTATATCCTCTTATGCCTCCCCCCTCTTTCGGGAGTACTATCAGATATGTAAGAGGTTAAAAGTCCATTTTTTACCATCCTTTCTATCGGCATATAGATAGAACCGAGAGACCAGTTGTCTCCCGTAATGCTTGAAAGCTTTTTTCTGATCGAAACACAGTAGGCGTCTTCATTGAGTTTCCAGATTGCAAGCAAAATTAATTCTTCTGCACGAGTTAATAGTGGCATTTTATCTCCGTTTTTAAGTTTCAATTTTTGGATCATATAAATCTACGGCTGAACAAGTCATTTGTTCCAAATTTTTAACTTCGGGTGTTGCACTATTTTTATTGAATGTTGTTATCCGGGGCAGATATAACTTCAGATTGTATTGGTTTGGATTCTGAATTCAATGGCCGTTAGACACAAAACTACAGATGAGAAATAATAAATAATACTGGTGTATCTAAGGCAGCCGGAGAACCGTAACTTTACTTTCTCAGCAAGTTAAGGTCAACAGTTATCAGGCCGATATATCCTGAAATGAACATTCTGTTACTTTTCTCATCTAAATGAAAATGCTGGAATGACTGGTTCTTCTCCGTCTCGAAGACAGTCTGCCATGACCTGCCATCGTTCTCCGATCGGAGAAGACTCCTGTTTTTCAAGACAAAGTATGTTCCGCTATCAGAGATAAGAAATGAGTTGCATGATCCACTGTATACAACTTCCCAGCTATCACCATAGTCACCGGATTCATAGACACCGTGCTGTGAGCTGAAAAAGAGCCGTTTCTCCCGGGATCTTCTCACCGGGTGGAACAGTATTTTTTCTATAAAAATCAGTACTCCCTTATGGATTATCAGCTTTATCCAGGTTTTACCGCCATCAGTACTTCTATAAATCATATTCTCCAGGTCATCCGATAATCCAAAGCCGCTTGCGTAAATACAGTCATTATTCAATGGATCTATGGCTACTGAAAGTGTCTGGACTTTTTGATCATCTATGGTTATGCTTTTCCAGTTTTCTCCTTTGTCATAGCTGATTGTAAAAACAGGCATTGAACTGGTCTTATCCCTGTTAACTGTGGCAATAATATTTCCCTGGATAGTAATTCCGCCAATATAGCATAATTCTCTTGTCTTGATCCAGCTTGAACCACCGTCCGTGGTTTTATAGACGAAGGTACTGCCTCAACCTCCCGGAACCATAAAAGCAATCATTGGATTAACAGGATCAATCACCATTTCCTTACTGTAACCGGGTTCCCTCAGTTTCTTCCAGTTTTCACCTCCATCACCAGAATTCAATGCGAAATATCCTGTTTTAGAATGCTGCATTGCATAGATGACATCAGGATTGGTTACAGATACTGCAAAATTTGTGATCCATCCGTTTGACAATACTTTGTATTCAGTAATAATATTGTTATCTGAATTTTGTGCGAAACCGGAGACTGCTGTTAGAAGATATAATATGGCGGAAATTAAAATTAACAGTCGTTTCATAATTCCCTCTGCTGCAAATTCAAACCCTAGTTGTGAATAGAACACTCTTGATGACCAACGGTGCATAATAAACCAATAATATCATTTTTACAAGTAAAAAAAAACTCTCATTCCTTTTATCGCCTTGAAACTATAAGAAATGTCTTGAAAAAATTGACAGTATCGGTTATTTTATATCATATTAATAACCTGGGAAAACACTCATCCAAATGGTAAACTAATTTAATTGTTTATGAGATTTCTCCGCTTCGTTTCCCGCAAAGGCTGGAAACGCCGGACGAAATGACAAAGGTTTGTTAGTGTTCTTGTCATCTCGAGCGTAATTGAGAGATCTCAGCACATAATAATAAGATTATATTAGAGCATAATAAAATAACTTTAAAAACAGGATGAATAGTCCATGAACAAAAGATGGATTATCAGAATTGTAGTTATTGTCATTGTATTTTCTTATATGGGATATACGAAGCTGATCTCTAACAGACCGGCACGAAGGGGTACATCTGCCGATGCAGGTATCGGGCTTTTTATTGAACTCACCGATAAAAGCGGTGAAGCAAGATCATATAGATTGAATGAACCGGTTTCTGTAGACAGGAGAGTACTATTCACACCTGAAATAAAAGCGGCGAACAGCTTCCATATCACACTGCCGTCCCGGAAGACCTATGAAGTACCCGGGCAGTTCACCGGAAATGTAGACCGCGGAGGTGTCTGCAATGTCGAGATCATCAGCAGCGCTGCCCATAACACAACACATATCGAGACATCGGCTCATATCCTAAGCTACGATACCGATCCGATGACAATCGATCAGATTCCGGTTAAAAACCTATCCGGACTGTTATACCTGATCGATCTTTCGAGTATATCCGCAGAACCCGGTAAAGCCGTAGAATGGATCGATATCGAGAGGAAACTTCTCCAGATAGAACTTCCTGTATCAATGCTGGCTATCAAAACTCAGGGTTCTGTTCTCCCTGAAGACTACGATTTCTCAGGTAAGGACTTTATTTATCTTGCCCCTGAAGCGGCTAAAGCGATCAATGATTTCAGGATAATGGAGAAGAGAATTGACTGCCTGTTGCTCGATCTGCCATCCATAGACCGTGAGAATGACGAAGGAAAACTGCTAGCGCACAGGTATTATTTTGGTTTACCTGAATCAGGTCATACCGGAACCGGCACCGAAAAACGAACACTCATTGAGCTTGCATATTTCAGCGGACTCGAGGAAGGCTACTACTACGCGGCGATCACTCCTCCCCGCTTCCAGACCAACGCCATGACCACAGGGATCTTTCTGTGGAAACTGGATGATTTTTGAAATTCATTTGAGATTTTTGTATTATTATTCTTATATTATTATACCGTTGGGGAACAGTCTATTATAAGGGAACTATCTGTTGATGGATTTATTTTAGGAGATTAACAATGGGTACCATTAAAAACGTTGTTCTGCAATCCATTAAAAACGAAATTGAAATAGCACCTCATAAGATAATAAACTCAACTGAGATTGCCGACAAATACGGTATTGCCCTAAAAGATCTCTGCAATAATTTCAAATACAAATTCAAGGTATCGGTTAAAAAATATGCAGGTAATATTAAACTGAATTATCTTAAAGACCTGATTCTCAAAGAAGAAGGAAATCATAAA
>JANQEH010000208.1 GCA_028278455.1 bacterium | reverse complement strand
TCTGAGAAAGGACTTTCCTTATCATTTTCCAGCAATGTTGAGAATTGTCCGAGTGATTCTCTGTATTTTTTGCTCCTGAAAAGATCCAGGGCCCTGCTGTAGGCGGCTTCATATTCCGTCATAGTTCTCAATGGCTTTGCGGCTGCCGGTTTGCTTTCCTCGATAGCCTCCGGTTTATCCGCCGTTCCTTCTTCAAGCTCATTTATCCTCTGGTCTTTAAGGAGGATCTCCGATCTCAACCTGTTGATCTCGTCCAGGCTTGCAAGATTGTCCTGTTCAAGTTCTTTTATTCTATTCCGGAGTTTCTCAATTTCCGGATCATCAGTGCTCTCCTGAAAGTCACTCTGGTCAGACTGCAGCAGTGTTATCAGGTCCTGTTCCTTCTGTTCTATTGGGATTTCTTCTACTTTGGGGTTTTTCCGGAGCTGACTTATACAATTAATCATTAGAATAAAAACTGAAAATAATACTATGATTGTTAAGTTTTTTATCCCTGCTGATCTCATTGATACCCCCTGATAATTGGAGCTGTTATAATTATATGTCAATTTAATCACTTTTTCTAAACTTTTCCACAAATAAAATAAAGAACAAGCCTGTTACGATCATTAGTAAACTAATTATCTGGTTTGATGATAAAGAGAAACCATTCTGGTATACTATAATGCTGCTTTCAAAATACCTGAATGTATCAACAGTAAACCTTGATATCCCAAGCAGCACCAGGAAAATGTAAAATGTCTTATCTTTGAAAGATTCATATTTTCTGCTGAAAAGCAAGATACCGAAAATCAGAAAACCTCCGGCTGATGCAAAAAGCTGAGATGGATATATCGGTGTTCCCGGGAAAACATGACCCGCAGGACTGTTGGGCGGAAAAATCACACCAATTGCAGAACTGCATTCTCTTCCAAAACAGCATCCCTGGAAAAAACAGCCGATTCTTGTAATCCCTATACCAAGAGCAACGTAAGGAACCATGAAATTGAATATCTTCATAATAGGCAGTTTCTGTTTCTTCAGGTAAATATAACTGGCTGCACTCGCACCGATAATACCTCCGAGGATAGACATACCGTTTATGCCTATGCTTCCGTCGCTCTGGAATGGATTTATTATATCTATAATACTGTTTTCAAATTCATAATAATGGAAAATGACATACAACAATCTTGCTCCAATCAGAGATGAGATCATAATCACTATTGTCAGATCTATTATCTTGTTTGGATCGACGCCTTCCTTCTTAGCCCGGTTCATGCTGAAATATACTCCAAGTAGAAATGAAACCATAAGGAGAAGGCCATAAACATGAAGCTCGAACTTTCCGATTTTAAAAAGCACTGGATACATTATGTACCGTTCCTATCGTTTATATGCAATGTTCAGCGTTATCCCTATCATCAACATACATGTTAATAAAAATGAACCGCCATAACTCAGGAAAGGCAGAGGAAGCCCGGTTACAGGCATCAAACCAACTGTCATTCCGGTATTTACAAATATATGAAATATTATAATAGATACAAATCCTATTACTATCAATCCTTCAAATTTTTCACGAGCACTGACTGCAATATTCACCATGCGGTATAGCATAATGAAAAACAATGTAAGCGCAGCAGCAATACCTATAAAACCGAATTCTTCCCCCAGAACAGAAAAAATAAAATCTGTGCTCTGTTCAGGAAGAAACTTTAATTGAGTCTGTGTTCCCTTTAGAAATCCTTTTCCCGTAAGTCCACCAGAGCCGATCGCATTCTGTGACTGCAAAACCTGGTATCCTGCTCCCCTTGCATCTTTCTGCGGACCCAGGAGTATCATCAACCTTGCCTGCTGATAGGGTTTCAGGTTGTTCCATATATATTGAGATGTAACTCCTGCTCCAATATTTACAAGAAAAATACCTGCGATGACCAATAATGGTTTCTTTGACAAATACAGAATTCCAATTATCAGCATCATCCAGGCAAGAAAGAAGAAGAAATTAGTTGAACTGATGACGCTCATAAATGGTGAAACCAGGATAAACAAGGTGAAAGGCTGAATACCCGCCCAGAAAAGCATCGGTATAAGGATCGAGAGGTATACAAGACTTGTTCCGAGATCAGGCTGCTCTTTTACTAGATATAGAGGAACCGCTACCAGAGCAAATGCGATCATCAGGTCCTTGATCCTGTTCTGCCCCAGTTTCGTTAATGAGAAATATCTCGCAAGAGCTATTACAATTGCTATCTTGGCAAACTCGGAGGGCTGAATTGTAAAACCGAATAATCTGATCCATCTTTCTTCTGTTCCCCTGCCGCTTCCCATTATCAGAACCAGAACCAATAAAAACAGTGCAAATGCGTATAGAAAATAAGCGAAATCGAAGAATGCACGTGATGGGACCAGAATCATTACGGCAACAATAAACAGTCCGAGAGCGAACCATATCAGTTGTTTAGTAAATATCCCCGAACTGCCCAGACCCGATCCTCCATAATTTGATGAGTATATTGCTATAAGGCCGAGAAAAATGAGCAATACTGTCGAAGAGATCAGTACCCAGTCCAGCTTTGATATTTTAAACTGTTTTGCCATAGATCATTTATTAATTTCAGCCGATAAAATGACTTTTTCGCGTTCCTTTTTGAGATCGAAAAATCTTTTCAATACATCAGCTGCTACAGGAGCGGCATTTGCGCCGCCTCCGCCGCCGTTCTCTACAAAAGTACAAATCGCTATCTCTGGATCATCAAAAGGAGCGAATGCAATGAACCATGCGTGGGCTTCTCCGGCGTTCTGAGCTGTTCCAGTTTTACCTCCAACCTTAATCCCGGCCCTTCTTACAACCTTAGCAGTTCCTCTCTCGCCATGTACCACATCATGCATTCCCTTTCTCACAACATTCCATACATCATCTCGAATGATTTCGATTCGGTCTGTTACTATCTCGTATTCGTATACCAGGGAATCTGTTTGCGTATCAAATACAGACTTGAGAAAATGCGGGGTAACAATTTTACCCTGGGTAGCGATCATACCTGCAAAACGCGCCATCTGTAATGGAGTTGTGATCACATCACCCTGCCCTATAATCTGGTTCACGACATTTCCTTTTGTCCATGGTTCCTCCTTATCATTAAGGAATTGTCGGTCCGGAAGTATTCCGGATCTTTCTTCAGGAGTATCTAATCCAGTGGATTCCCCAAATTTGAACAACTTTCCATATTTTGACCATATATCTATATCAAGGTGTTTGAAGGCAAGATTATAGAAATAAACATTACATGATTGTTCGATTGCTTCTATCATATTCAGATTACCGTGCCCCCCCAGATTGTGGCAGTGATAAGGCCTTCGACCAACCTGATAAACTCCGTTACAGTAATATCTGTAATCTGACGTGATTA
This sequence comes from bacterium, assembly GCA_028278455.1. GTDB lineage: Bacteria > SM23-31 > SM23-31 > SM23-31 > SM23-31 > JANQEH01. The sequence goes on along the minus strand of JANQEH010000208.1, from coordinate 922 downwards.
TAGAATCATTCAATGCGGCAATAGCAGCAACCAGCTTGAATGTAGATCCGGGAGGGAAGAATCCCTGCGTCGCCCTGTTTGAAAGGGGATTGGTTGTATCGTTTAGTACAGAATTCCATTCTTCGGGTGTCAGTCTTCTATTCATGAACGAAGGATCGTAATCAGGTTTACTTACAGCCGTAAGTATCTCCCCTGTATTTGGATCAAGAGCCACTACAGCGCCTCTTTTACCTTCGAGCGCCTTTTCAGCAGCAAGCTGAAGATCCCTGTCAAGCGTCAGGACGAGATTATGCCCGGGAACTGAATTTGTGCTGTTATTTGTAATAATCTCGCCCATTTCCTGCCCGAGAGCATCTACTTCTATATATTTTATTCCCTTTTCGCCTTTGAGATAATTTTCATATTGTTTTTCCAGCCCATCTTTGCCGATTATATCACCGGACCGGTAATAATCCACGCCAAATGCTTCTATCTCATCTTCATCGATCTCCTTGATGTATCCGAAAAAATGGGAGGCATTAATACCTGACGGATAATCTCTCTGGGGTTCTATCTGTGAGAACACCCCTGCCAATTCCAGTTTGTTTTCCTCGAAAATAGCGAGCCCGTGAAGGTCGACATGGAGGATCTTTACAGGCCTGTATGCAGTTGCGCTTTTGATCTTCTCTTTTACACTTTCGAGTTCATCCGGGAAGTGCTTTGCAACAAAAGAATATAGAAAATTCTTGTTTTTCAGTTCATATGGAATAACAGATATGGAATATGCAGGAATGTTATCTACCAACAGTACCCTGTTCCTGTCATATATCTGCCCCCTTATCGGTGTCAGGATCCTTTCCCTGATACGGTTCTGCTCCGATTTAACGGCGTATTCTTCGGCGCCAATGATCTGGATCGAAAAGAACCTGTAAAACAATACTAA
>JANQEH010000066.1 GCA_028278455.1 bacterium | reverse complement strand
TTTCGACCAGAGTATCCTAAACCTTCTGTTGGAAGTAGTCAGCCATAGAACAATATTGAAGGAGGCGGTTCCCGAAGTTTTGGAGGCATTCAGGGAAGGTAAGAATATTGAAGATCTTGTCAGAGGCCTTAAATGCGAACCTGTCGATCTCAGGGAAGAGGTCAAAAAGGTAATCGAGAAAAACAGGGATTTGCTGGACCATCCTAAGCGCCGGGATATTCTCATGGGAGAATTGATGAAAAATCTGCGATGCAAGGTTAGCGGTGTAGAAATTCTTGACGCGCTCCTTGATGAATTGGAAAAGGTAGATATTCAAATAGAATTACCGATAAAGAATATAGAATAATTATTAAAACAATACAGGAATGTTATGAAGGATCCAAATATTGCAATGAATCCGAATCAGATAGTCAGCCATCTGAATAAACCAAGCCAGGATTTTACAAAAGCTGATTTGATGAAATTTATCCAGGATAAAGAGATAAAGATGGTGAATTTCAGGTATATCGGGGGAGACGGCAAACTCAAGACACTGAACTTTGTGATCTCGAGCCAGAAACACCTCGACAGGATACTCTCGACTGGAGAAAGAGTTGACGGTTCAAGTCTTTTTCCATATGTAGATGCCGGTTCGAGCGATCTCTATGTGATACCGAGATTCACATCAGCATATGTCAATCCCTTTGCCGAGATACCTACCATTGACCTTCTTTGTTCATACTATACGAGCGAGGGTGAGCCGTTGCCCAGTGCCCCGGAAAACATCTTAAAAAATGCTCACAACTCCCTTAAAGAATCTACCGGAATGATTCTCGAAGCCATGGGTGAACTGGAGTATTACGTTTTCTTCGACAGGCAGCATCTTTACCCTGTAATGGCTCAGAAAGGGTATCAGGAATCGGCCCCGTTCTCAAAGTGGGAGAATTTCCGGGCTGAAGCTATGCATGCAATAGCACAGACCGGCGGTAAGATCAAGTACGGTCATTCCGAGGTTGGGGATATTTCAGGTGAGGATACTGAGATGGAGCAGCATGAGATAGAATTCCATCCCGTACCGCTCGAAGAAGCCGCAGATCAACTGGTTATAGCAAAATGGGTACTCAGGATGATCGGGTATAAGTATGGTGTGATGGTCAGTTATGCGCCTAAGATCATTGTCGGTCATGCCGGTAGCGGTCTCCATATCCATACTAAGATGGTCAAAGATGGGAAGAATATGATGGTCGAAGGTTCTAAATTGAGCGAGACTGCAAGAAAAGTTATTGCCGGATATTTAAAGCATGCACAATCACTGACAGCATTCGGGAATACGATTCCGGTCTCATATCTCAGGTTGGTTCCTCATCAGGAAGCTCCGACCAATGTATGCTGGGGAGACAGGAACAGATCGACACTTGTAAGAGTACCTCTCGGCTGGCTGGGAGATAAAAACATGATCGGAGACGCGAATCCCCAGGATACGGTCAAATCCGAACTATCCGGAGAAGGCCAAACCGTTGAATTCAGAGCCCCCGATGGTTCTGCGGATATATATCTTTTATTAGCTGGTCTGGCAGTTGCAGCAAGAGATGGTATGGAATCGGCTGATTCTCTCAAAGCCGCAGATGACCTTTACGTCGATGTAAATATTTTCGCTGATGAACACAAGGATATTCAGAAAAGGTTACCAAAACTTCCGGCTTCTTGCTGGGAATCGGCGGAATGCTTGCTGAAGGATCGAGAAGTCTTCGAAAAAAATGGAGTTTTTACAAAGGTCGTTATCGATGGAATCGCTAAGCAGCTGAAGGAATATAAAGACAAAGATTTAAGCGAAAGGCTTTACAGGAAAACGGCAGAAATCCAGCAGCTGGTAAATAAATTTCTGCATTGTTCTTAGCAGTAAATCTACCGGATTCACTAACTATTAGAATAGTAAGGGCCGAAACCGAAATATCGTTAATATCCTTTTAATATTTTCGTCCCCCCTTTTCTTCATCCCCGCGAAAGCGGGGATTCATTTTTATTAGAAGCACCAACAAACGAGTTTGAAGGTGTCATGAAAATAGATGATTTGTCATCTTTAGCATGGTCCCTTGCAGTTTGGGATGCAAACTGGTAACCATTATTATTTAAAGCACCCACAAACAAGTTTGCAGGTGCTGTGAGAATACCAAATCCGTCGTCCCCATCCCGCCTTCGATGTGAGGAATCCAGAGTCTATGCCCAAAGAAAAAGCCCGGATGGAGTTCCGGGCTTTAATATAAATAATGTTTTAAAGTTTCTATTGCTTTTCAGGCATGTCCTCGGTGAAAGTCTCTTCGGGCATGGTAATATTGAATTTGATTTCGTTGATAGTGAACGGTCTTACCTGGGTACCGTATCTTGACTCTAAATTCTCTACGATCTTTGAAGGCAGAGTTGCGCTTCCGAATTTCTTGAAATCCGTGAATTGACGTACTACCCGTGGGTATTGTTCCTGAGTAAAATAATACTTCTCCTTGTCAATGAATAGCTTCGTAGTATCCTGGGCTATAATCGAAGTAACAACATAACAGGGCACTGTTTTAATAATAGTTTCCTCTTCCTTGAACTCGACATCTGCATCCTCTTCCCAGATCAGCTTATCCGAATTCTCAGCATAGTATGCTATACCGTTACATTGTTGCATCTTTCTTTTAATGTCGTTCATCAATCGCGGGTTGTGGCCGGAAGGCAATAGGTTTCTCTGGCTCCATGCTAGCTCTCCGTTCATGAAATAGATCATGAATTGTCTGCCTTTATCTGCCGTAAGATCATACTCAAACCTGAGTTTATCCGGTTTTTCAGCGTCGAGCAGGTAGTCTGCATTATATACGCTTATATCATTATAAAGTACTTTACCCCTTACACTCATGTTGTTCCAATCTGTCAGGGCTTTACCACCATGAGCATCAACTGACCTTGAAAGGATCTCTTCAGCTGTTTCCGGTGGGGGAGCCTGGCTGCAACCGGCTGCTAATGCAAGAACTATTAATAATACTAATAGAGTTTTATGATTTTTCATTTCTCACCTCATTTATGATATCGTTAACTGTGAATGTGCTTCTAAAAGCCGTTGTTTTACTGGCAGATTATACTTACAGGCTCCTTCACATGGTGCATCTGTGCAATCTGTACACATTATCGCCGAAGTTTTCTCCGGCAGCTGTTTATAGAGTCCCATGGCGTATTTTTCATCACCGTAATTTTCGAAGTACATCTTGTACCTCAGGACATCCCAGATAGGCACTTTATTCGGGCAGGTACCCACACAGCCGTTACAACCGGGCCTGCAGTATTTATTACTGATATTCTTTTCGATTATACTCAGTAAACCTTCATCTTCACCATTCAGGCTCGTTGTACCTGAAACCGAAAGGTACTCATTAACCATATCATAATTCCGCATGCCGATAACCATAGTATCGAACAGGTCTGATGCAAGCACCCATTTGATCACCGCCTGTCTTGCATTGGTATTCTTGTCTTTAAGTTCCTTGATCCCGAGGTCGTATTTATAAATTGTCATGGTTTTCATAGCCATGGTAGCAATTCCCTTTGCTTTTGCCTTTTTCAGGACCGGCTCAAGGCCGTGCGTCAGGAAATTTGCGCCGACAAGAACAACGTCAAATCTGTCGTTATCGACCCCCCAGCCTATCTCCTCTACAGTAGTAACACTGTGTGCGGATGCACCGCTCCATTTCATCTTTCCGAGCCTCTTGGCTTCATCGAAAGCCTCATAGATCGCCGGATTGCTTATCCTTTCCAGGCCGCCATAACCAGGATTGCCGATAGAATGGATCATCATACAGTCTACGTAATCTGTATTCAGCCTCTTTAGGGAAATATCCAGTTCTTCCATAAGTTTCTGTTTGGTCACATCTGCTGTAACAACTCGGGGAGACCATTTGGATACGATAAACATTTTATCTCTGGGAACTTTGTCCCAGGACTGGCCGATAACCTCTTCATGATTGCCGTACTGGCGGGCAGTGTCGATAAAGTTTATCCCGGAATCATAGAGATATTTGATCATGTTGGCATCTCTTGCTCCTGCTCCGGAAGATATATCGCTGACCATAAAACCGGTTTTGCCAAATGGTTTATATCTTCTGACAGTAGGTCTTGCTTCCTGCCCGGGGAGTAGATTTCTTCCCGAATTTGCCGTTACCGCCAGGCCCGCAGCGAGTGACGTGGATCTTTGAAAAAAGTTTCTTCTTGAGATCTTTTTCATCTGTACCTCATATAGGATTGTGTATTTTCGAATCTTATTTTCTATGTTATAGTAAGTACATTATGAGCGTCATTCAGAAGTCTCTGTACAGGAATTCTATAAGTACATGCTTTTTCGCATTCTGCGCTGTTGCAGTCAGCACAACCGGCAGCAGAATTAATCTGCGGAAGCTGTTTGTATTTTTCCATAGCATACTTCTCGTTTCCATAATTCTCGAAATACATCTTATATCTTAGAATATCCCATACCCTGACATCATTAGGACAGGCGCCGTAACATCCGTCGCAACCGGGTCTGCAATATTTGGTACCAATAACCGCGCTCAAAGTTTCGAGAAGACCGTCGTCATCTTCATCAAGAGTTGTAGTACCCGAAACAGAGAGATATTCATTAACCTGCTCGTAATTTCTCTGTCCTATTATCATTGTGTCAAAAAGGTCTGAACCTAACATATACTTTATTACTGCCTGTCTTGCATTGGTGTTTTTGTCCTTTAGTCCTGCAATGTTCAGGTCTGATTTATAGATAGTCATGGTTTTCATTGCTATCGTTGCTATGCCTTTATCACGGGCCTTCTTCAACAGGGGTTCAAGTCCGAATGTGAGGAAATTTGCGCCTATTAGAACAACTTCAAACCTGTTATTATCAATACCCCATTCCATCTCTTCCATGATTTTGGGTCCGCAGCCTGAGGCTCCGGTAAACCTGATCTTTCCCAACCGTTTTGCTTCATCGTAAGCTTCATAGATCTCAGGATTCTGTATCAGGGTTATATCACCGAACATAGGGTGACCAATCCCGTGGATCATCATACAGTCAACATAAGTGGTCTGAAGTCTTTCCAGTGACTCATCCAGCCAGGTGAGTATATCAGCCTTCTTTGAATCTTTGTTCAGCTTGCTCGGATCCCATTTGGAAACGAGGAATACTTTTTCACGGGGAATTTTCTCCCAGACTTTACCAAGTGTAAGTTCATGATCGCCATACTGGCGGGCAGTATCAAAAAGATTGATCCCGCGCTCATATTGATATTGAACAAGGCTCGGTTCACTTTGACCGGCACCGGCAGATATATCACCGATATCCCAACCGGTTTTACCGAAAGGTTTATAGCGTTTGATTCTCGGAGGCGTATCCTGCTTCAACAAGGAACTGCTCTTTGAAGCAGGTATGGCACATCCTGCAGCAACAGCTGTACCTGTTTTAAAAAATTTTCTTCTGGAAATGGATTTCATGGTCATGCCTTATATATGTTTTAGGTAGTGAGGATTATTAACATATAAATATATTAAATACAAACCCGGAGAATATTCAAAAATAAGTGTAAATGTTTAATAAATCAACAAATTATTAGCAGATTATCAATAAAAGAGGAGATATACCTGCAAAAAGTATTTTTTATTGTTGAATAAACTTCAAAAGATTCATATTATTAGGCTTATTCGCCTGAACAACGTTATTTTAAGATTCCCGCTCCATTCAATAATTAAATAATTTAACGAATCTCTGACTGAAAAGGACATTAATGAAGAATATCTCCCGCAGACGCTTCCTGCTGACCGGTTCGGCAGGTCTTACTGCTGTTTCAGTTCCGCCAAAGATCCTTTCCGATGACCGGAAGAACAGAAATCAGATCAAATACGTTACATTGGGAAGAACCGGTTTCAGGGTATCAAATATAGGTTATGGTACTTCACGGGGAAGTATTGATCCTTCGGTAATAAACTATGCGATCAAAAAAGGGATCAACTATATTGATTCATCTGAAGGATATGGAAAAGGGCAGAGTGAGGTGAATATCGGTAAAGCTGTCAGGAAAAACCGGGAGAAAGTATTTATAACTACGAAGGTCGGAAGCGTGAATGATGCCGGGAGAATGACAAAAGATACAACGAAACAGGAATTTCTGGACAGAACCGGAAGGTGCCTGGAAAGGCTGGATACACCCTATATCGATGCATTACTCATGCATGGTGCGGGAGATCCTGATTTCGGAGGTCTTGATAATCCACAGATTGATGAGGCTGTTCGAGAGCTTAAAAACGCAGGGAAGATCCGGTTTTACGGATTTTCGACACATAATTACAATCTTATAGAGGCTGTGCGTAAAGCTGTAGAGTCAAACAAGATCGATGTTATGCTTCTTGCTTATAATTTTTTTCAGAAAAAATTCCCTGCAGATTACCCTGAACCCTATAACTGGCTGAAGGAATTTAATGAAGTACTAAAACTTGCTGCCACTAAGAATATCGGAATTACGTCAATGAAAACTCTACAGGGAGCACAGGGTGCAGCTATCATTGATCCTGATATCGATAAAAAGGCTGCAAAACAGGCTGCTGCCAAGTGGTCATTGAACAGTCCGGATATTGATGTTGCAGTTTTCAGTCTTGCATCTATTAATGAGATAGATGATTTTGTCGAGATATCGAACAGTCCTTTTGAAAAAGATGATCTTGCTGTTCTAGAAGCTATAGGCAGCAGAAGGCTGGATCACTGCCGGATTGGATGTCCCTCACCCTGTATCACTGCATGTCCAAATAGGGTACCAATTCCGGATATTCTGAGAATGAATATGTATTTTTCGGTATACGGCTGGGAAAAACAAGCAATGACTGAATTTAGAGACTTTACGGCAGGAAGATCATTCAGTGGATGTAAAGATTGCCCGGAAGAGCATTGTACCCGGAGCTGTCTATACGGTTTAAAAGTTGGGAGTATGCTTACAGAGTCAGTCAAAAATCTAACTTTATAAATTGGAGTATTGAAATGCATAAAAGAAACATTTTTCAGCGCATCTTTGGTATACCTGCAACGAAACAACCGGCGGATGCCGGATGCTGGAGTTTTTCTGACGGGACTGTAGAAGTCCAATTAGAAAAAGCGATTGAGTTGACAGGGAAGGGAAACGGTGTTTCTCTCGAGGGGAAAGGACTTCCGGACCGGATTCTGTTATTTCAGGGAGTTGACGAAAACTTCTATGCCTTTGTCAATAAATGTAAACATGCAGGCAGAAAACTCGATCCGCTTCCGGATTCAGAGCACATCCAATGCTGCAGCGTAGGTAAGGCCACTTATGATTATTCGGGAAAGGTTTCAGCCGGGAATGTCGAAGGAGAACTCCAGACTTACCCTGTTGAAAAGAATGAAAGCCGATTAATAATTAAGATAACCTAATAAAGATAAAATACCGGGAGGTTTATCATGAGGTTGAGAATAAACTGCCTCTTAATATTCATTATTGTCTTTTCTTTATTAACTATTAACTGCGCACAGGAGGATCCTGAATTGACTGAAATAAAATCCAGGCTGGATGCTTACGCTGTTGTTGAGATCGAACCCGACCTGAGTGTGCTTAATGAAAACCAGAAACAGGCATTCCACAAACTCGTAGAAGCCGGCAAAGCAATTGATCCGATCTTCTGGAAACAACAGGATCCTGAAGCTTTGAAGGCAAGGGAGGAGCTTGCTAATCCGGCAACAGAGCTTGACAGATATTACAGGGAATACGTAGAACTGAATTACGGACCTTTTGATGCACGCCTTAACAACGAGAGATTCTACGGTGCCGGCGCACCAAAATACGAGGGTTCCGGTTATTACCCCAGAGGAATGACACAGGATGAATTTCAGAATTACATTGAAGCTAATCCCGGTCAGAAGGAAGCCCTCGAAAGCCTGTACACGATAGTAAAAAGACAGGGTGTAGGTTTGATCGCAGTACCATATCATGAAGAATACGCGGAAGAAGTAATGGCTGCATCGAACGCCCTTGCAGAAGCTGCTGAATTTACCGCGAACAGCTCCTTGAAAAAGTACCTTTCCTTAAGAGCTGGAGCTTTGCGTACAGACGAGTATTTTGAAAGCGACATGGCATGGATGGATCTTGAGGATAACCTGCTCGATATTGTAATCGGACCCATCGAGACATACGAAGATGAATTGAACGGATTTAAAGCAGCCTATGAATGCGCAGTGTTGATTAAAGATGTAAAACAGAGTGAGAACCTGAATATCTACAAACAGCATCTTGATAATCTTGAGCATAATCTCCCGGAAGATGACAAATATAAACGATCTACCGTCGGTACCGGAAATATTCTCGAGCTTTTCAATGTTGGTTATTTTTCAGGAGATTATAACAAAGCGATAAAGACAATCGCAGCATCACTTCCAAACGATCCAAGGGTGATAGATGCCAGGGGAAGCAAAAAACTGATGTACAATAACGTTCTTGAGGCTAAATTTAAAAAAATCCTGGTACCGTTATCACATAAGCTTCTGACAACCGATATGCATGAATACGTCTCAGAAAACTCGTTTATCACGAATATTCTACTTCACGAAATATCGCATACACTCGGACCACTTGAAGTATACGGTTCAGGCGGTACAACGCTACGGCAGGCTTTGAGAGAGCATTATTCACCGTTGGAAGAGTGCAAAGCCGATATAATCGGGATATTCAGCTCGGAATACTTTAATAAAGCCGGAATATTTGATGATGCAACTGTAAAAAATAATTATGTAACATTCATTGCGAGCATTTTCAGATCTACTCGTTTTGGCGCTAATTCAGCTCACGGCAGGGCAAATATGATGCAGTTTAACTATTTTATCGAAAAAGGCGCGATCGTGAAATCCGGTAACCAGTACAGCATAGATTTCGATAAATTCAAAGATGCTGTAAATGAACTGGCAACCACTGTCTTAACAATACAGGCTACAGGAGATTACGATAAAGCCGGTGAAATGCTCGCTAAATATGCTCATATGCCCGATGAACTCAGGACTGCACTCGACAATATGTCGGATATTCCGGTCGATCTCAGATTTGTATATAAATAAATGAATGTAATTATCAGGTACTATACGAAAGGAATAGTATGAACATTAAAAGAACAATCTGTATCAGTCTTGTACTGTTTTTTGTCGGTTTCTCAGCTTGTACGGAAGAACCCGAAAGTATTGAGGAAAGTGATACGCCCACGAAGCTGGCAGTAGTATGGACGAGCGGTGATCGCGACGTTGCACTGAAAATGGTGTTCATGTATACCTACAACGCAAAAAAGAACGGGTGGTGGGATGATGAGGTTCAGTTAATAGTATGGGGGCCGTCTTCGAAGCTTCTTTCAGAAGACGAAGAACTGCAGGAATATGTCAGTAATATGGAAAAGATAGGTATTAAACTCTCAGCCTGTAAGGCATGTGCAGACATGTACGGTGTCGCCGAAAAACTGACTGAGCTGGGAATAGAGGTTAAATATATGGGCACAGAACTGACTGACCTGTTGAAAGATAAGGACTGGAAGGTTGTAACTTTCTGATTCTGGATGAAGAAAAGCAAGATATTATTGTATTAATAATATTGAGTTATTCTTCACTAATAAAAATCTAACCACGGAGAGATTGTGATGAAGCGCTTTTCACTGTTGAGCATTTTCCTTATGATCATATTGATTATGACCACATTCCCACAGGATGTTTACGCACAGGGCAGAAGAGTTGAACCAGCCGGACAAGGGACTGAAGGCGAAGGACCCTATGAACGCCTGATATTACATGGCGCTTATGTTATAGACGGCACAGGGGCTGTAACATTCGGGCCGTCACAGATTGCCATTGAAGGAAACCGGATCACGAGGATCAGGGGAGCAGGAACTCCCGGGATGCCCATAAGACCGGCCCCCCAAGCCAAATCCGGGGAAAGGGTAATTGATGTAAGCGGGATGTATATAATGCCCGGTTTCGTGGATATGCATGAGCATATTGGATCAACCGGAGGTCTTACAGCGGAATACGTTTATAAACTGTGGCTTGGGCATGGAATTACGACGATAAGAGAGGTCGGCACACGTTTTAGCCTTGAAACTCTAATAGATCAAAGAAATAAAAGCTGGAATAACGAGATCACTGCACCAAGGATCATGGCTTATCATGTAATTCGCGGAGGTACTGAAGAAGAGGTTAGAGAGAACCTGAGAAATAATGCAGCTGCCGGTGTAGACGGTGTGAAAATATTCGGTTTTTCTCCCAAATTATATGCTGCAATCCTCGATGAAGCAAAGAAGCTCGGTCTCAGATCTGCCTGTCATCTTCCTCAAAGCTCTGTAGGGAGGATTAATATGCTGGACCTGGCAAGGATGGGGCTTACGACTATGGAACACTGGTACGGCCTTCCTGAATCATTTTTTGATAATGAAACTATCCAGGACTGGCCAATCGATGCTGTATACGGAAACGAGCAGGACAGGTTCGGACAGGCTGGAAGATTGTGGAAACAGGCAGCCAAACCATACAGCAAGAAATGGAATGAGGTGATGGATGAATTAATTGACCTTGATTTCACTCTTGTACCCACCCTGACCATATATGAGGCCAGCCGTGACCTGATGAAAGCACGCAGGAATGAGTGGCATGATGAGTACACAATTCCGGCTCTGTGGAGATTCTTTGAACCTAGCAGAAGATCTCATGGTGCGTACTGGTTCTACTGGACCACTAAAGACGAAATTGAATGGAAGAATAATTATAAATTATGGATGACATTTCTTAACGAGTATAAAAACAGGGGCGGCAGAGTGGCTACCGGCGCTGATTCCGGTTTTATCTATAATCTCTGGGGATTTGGATATATCCGTGAATTCGAACTTTTCCAGGAAGCCGGATTCCATCCTCTCGAAGTAATAAAGGCGGCTACTCTCGAAGGGGCTGAGGCCCTTGGTCTCGAAGATGAGCTTGGTACAGTTGAGGTAGGTAAACTTGCTGATCTTGTAGTTGTGGATGCCAATCCATTGGAGAATTTCAAAGTGCTTTACGGTACCGGCGCTATTAAACTAAACGAGAATAATGTTGTTGAACGGATCGGGGGAGTAAAATACACTATTAAAGATGGTGTGGTATACGATTCCAAGGAATTACTCGAGGATGTAAAGAAGATGGTGATGGATGCCAAACGCAAAGAAAACTTCGAAATCGTTCAACCCGGAATAAAGAAGAATAATAAGTAATATATTATTTGTATTATACCTAAAGTTCATTTAAGAGAATATGAAATGAAATTTTCTGTGTTCTTTGTTATTTTTCTTTTCTTTATCGTTTCGCCTGTTTTTTCGCAGCACAACTTGAGCACAGATGCTGAGTTTGTTACCCGCTATATGTGGCGCGGTTTCGATGTTCTGGATAACAGATCAGCGATTCAGCCATCGGTAACTTATTCGCATGATGATGGTTTTTATCTTAATATCTGGTCAAGCTTTTGCCTGTATGACAGGGATGCTGTAAAGGACGTTGATGAAGTCGATGTCACCATTTCTTACTCGAGATCGATTAATGAGATCTTTGCATTTGAGGCAGGACTGGTCAATTACCTGTTCCCTGCGATGGATGGTTTTCCAGATGATAACTCGAATACGCAAGAGATATATTTAGCGCTTTCGGCTTCATATTTTAAAGGGGATCCATACCTGGCAATATATTATGACTTCAACCTTGGCGATGGTCTGTTTGTTCAGGCTGGGTACAGCAGAGAGGTTGAGTTGAGTGATAAAATTTCGACCATCTTTAATTTCGACCTGGGATACATTGACGGCTCCTGGGGATTGGAAGAAAGGGGATTCAGCAATATTGATACGGGATTGACCATCCCGTTGGATCTCGAGAATTTCGGACTGAGTTTCGGACTGTATTCTGTATTCATCCTGAATGATCAACTGAAGGATATGAACCGCGGGAAATCAACGGAACTATGGGGAAAAGTCAGTTTTAGTTTCAGATTTTAAATATAAGTTCAAATTATAGCTTATCAGCAGGAATATGATTTTTCAAGTTCAATTCACTATTTCTTAATTTGAAGAATTTGATAAATCATATCCCTGCAAATATGGAATCATTTCTATTTCTCCGTTACTGCTTTCCATTCTTTTATGAACTTCACAGCAGCCTTGATAAATCTATCACGACTTCTTTTCCCAAGGTCTATAGTCGAGTCTTTAAGATCACCAGTGGTCATTACACCATTATTGGTCATATCTTTAGTTGTAGCATTCTTTCCCGAAACCTTTGGAGCAAACATGTTAGCGCTTGCTATGGTATTTAGATAACCGCTTCGTTTTTCGATACTGTTGATCTTTTCGACTATTTCGGGGAATGTCAATTCCGGATTCTCCGTCATCTCCATTTGCACAAGCGGATTAGTCAGGTAGAGCATCAGCGAAGTCTCACCCACTCCGGCATGCCAGTCATACGGTATTCTTAATTCCTGAAGCGGGATAACATTGATATTATTGAGAAAAAATGCCGTAGCTTTTGTGTACTGGTTGATTTTTCTTACGACATTATTGATCGATACAGTATTACCTCCATGGCCATTATGAAACATGATTTTCTTGAATCCATGCCTGATCAGGCACTGGGCTGTTTCAAAAAGTACAGCCTCGAATGTTCCGGCTGTCAGTGTAAGTGTACCGGGAAAGTCCATATGGTGCTCGGATAATCCGGCAAGTGTCACAGGACATACAAGTACATCAGCCTCCTGGGATATAAGTTTGCATGTCTCGATGGACGCGTAGCTGTCTGTTCCGAGAGGCAGGTGTTTACCATGCTGTTCGATCGAACCGACTGGTATCAGCACCATATCTGTGTGTTTCAAAGCCTGCTCAACTTCATACCATGTCATATGGGGGATGAAGTTCTTGACCTTTTTTTCATGAAACAGGGGATTGGTGTCCTGTGCAGACACTGATGCGCTTATTATTAAAACTGCCATGATAGCTATGGAAATTGTATTGAGATATCTTGTTTTCATGATTCCTCCGGTGTAGCAGATTGTTATAGACTTGTTATATTATCGTTATCTTTTGCTGAGATTTCTCGGCCTGCCCCTTTCTGTATAGCAGAAACGGGGCTACGCTCGAGATGACATAATATTATTTTTGTGGTTTAACAGAATAATCTATAGTGTTCACGAAAGCTGAAGCTTGCGGCTCCAGTTTCTTTGATTTCTTACAGATATGTTTTTATAGTGGCCGCAGGCTTTCACGTCTGGTTGAATGCAACCAGATTAGTGACCGCTTTGTTGCGGCAGCCTGCGAATAAAAATTATTTATTAACAGCTAATTTTATCAGGTTCATGAATCTTTGCTGCGGATTTTTGCCGCCGGGACTCTGTGTAAAAATCATCCCGATTATTTCATTCCCGGGATCGACATATGCAAAAGTTCCGTCAGAACCGCCGTGAGAGTATACACCATCCTTTTCGATTCTCCAACCGTATCCGTAGAATCCGCTCATTTTCTCCCTCTCTTCGTGTGTATATATCTTCCGAGTATGCGCTTGTGTCATGAGGTTTACGGTTGTCTCTTTCAGTATCCTTTTTCCGTTGTAGATTCCGCGGTTCAGGAACATCTGGCAGAATACAGCATAGTCCCAGACTGTTGAGATCAGACCGCCGGATGCCCTCGGGAACGGTGATGTAGGATCATCCCCCGGTTTCCACCCGGTATTCCAGTTTCCGTTTCTCGCCCTGCGGTAAACTACACCCATTCTTTCGAGTTTTTCGCCCAGTACTTCACGGATCTCGAGGTTATAAGTATCAGTCATTCCAAGCGGCTCATATATGTTCTCCCGGAGATAATCGGCAAGAAGTTCGCCCGACTGGATCTCGACCAGGGCTCCGAGCGTGTTGAATCCCGGATTACTGTAAGAATAGGTAGTTCCCGGAGTTTCAACAGGACCGCGCTCACCAAACTTATCTGCCTCGAGCGTCAATGTCGGGGCATCGGGATACTCAGCAGAAGACTTCATCAAAGGGTATATGAAAAGTCTGCCGATCCTGAATCCGGCAGTGTGGGTAAGCAGATGTCTAACCTTGATAAACGCCGACCTGTGGTTATCGAACGCAGGGATGTAGTCTCTGACATTTGCGTCGTAATTCAGTTTCCGTTTCTCAACCAGCATGCTGACGGCAGTAGCGACTACCGGCTTGGTGTTTGATGCCATCCTGAACATAGTGTCTTTTTCGAACGGGAGCCTGTTCTCGACATCCTTATATCCGATAGCTTCATAGACAACGACCTTTCCTTTATAGGCAACAAGCAGAACACAGCCTTTCAGATCATCTTTTTCAACGGCCTTGCGGTAGAGATCGACAGCAGATTCCAGTACGGACGCGGACATGCCTGCTTCTTCCGGTGTTGACAGTCTGAGAGTGACATCCTGCGCGAAAATGGAAGCAGATAAAAGAAGGATAAGTATAAATGTGAACGATCTGGCGAGGATTTTCATGTTACCTCCGGATGAAATTTCAATGAGGAAATTTTGGATATATCAATAATTTCAAGCTGAAGCATTCTGGTGATTTGGTCTAATGTGATATTTTACATCTTGTGCGTAAGCTAAAGCTTACGGCTACAATTTTTAGAAATTCTTACAGATATATATATTAATGGTAGCCGCAGGCTTTAGCCTGCGTATCATGATCAGACAATATTAATATAATTCTGTTTAAGAAATATTTCAAGTAATAACAGGTATAATTGAATTATCAGCTTGAATCTTATTTACGATTCGGTTTGGCGGTATTACGAATAAAACATGGGAAAATATTTGATTATATCTAAATTATCTTTGTATACTGAGGCAAATCTACTTATATAACCAATAGAGGTATAGCATGAAAAGGATCTTGACCTGTATTTTAGTCCTTGTATTCGCCTCTTCGGTTTTTGCTTTCCAGGAGAACGATATTCAGTACGAGATCGGTAAAAAGATCGATAATTTCATGCTGAAGGATCTCACCGGAAACAAATTTGATGTCTACCACGAGTTATCTGCAAAGGATGTAAAGGGTATCGCATTTGTATTTATTTCATACACATGCCCTTCTAGCCGGGCAAGCGATAAACGTTACATCAAGCATGCCGCAGATTTCAAGGATAAAGGTATCCTGTTCGTCGGTATCGGACCCAACACCAACGAAACTCCGCAGAAAATGGCAGAACATGCTGAGAAGATGGGGTATAATTTCCCTGTCCTCTGGGACCACGGTCTTGCCATAACGGACCGTTTCAACGCAAAAAAGACTCCGCATGCTTTTTTTGTAGACAAGAAAGGTATACTGCGTTATGACGGACGAGTGGATGACAACGCGAACAGTCCTGCAAAAGTCAAGGAACGTACTCTCGAGATGGTAATAGGTGAGTATCTTGACGGTAAAGACATCAGTGTGACGAAAACCGTACCTCAGGGTTGAGGTATCAAGAGAGGCGGGCGTTAAGCCCACTGGCCCGGCGGGCCAGCTTAAGAAATAAAACATAAAAGGAGCTCTGAACAGGCTCCTTTTTTGTGTATTTAATCATGTTAGATATTAATATATCAAACTATAAAAGTAAGAAAGGTGTTCCATATTGTATAATGACAAAATTCTGACTCACGCCCGGACGGTCAGGCGGTATTCTTCGCGGACGGGTGGTGAAGTAACATAATCCAGAAGTTTGTCCGTCTGCTCCTGGTAGTATCCGCTGTGTTCGTTGTCGTGGGCGTCCTTCTCCGTTGCCCAGAGAGCAAGCGCCATTGCCTTCCCGGTTTTACGGTCGGTCATCAGGAATAAACCCCGGTACCCGTTCTGCTCCTGCGCCGCCGGTACTATGCTCTCGCGGAAAAGCTTTATAGCCTGGTCGAACTTGGCTGATTCGAACTGCATCGAAGTCACTCTTGCATACATGATATATTCCCCCTTGTGGGTTTGTCTAACGAGATAAAATGAACTTTTCTATTGAAGAAAATTTCACACCATGCTCAGAGATCTCTGCGCCTGCACCTTTTGTTTGGGGGCCTGCTCTTTCTTCCGGGATCTGCCCCTTTATCCATGGACCTGTCTCTTCATCCGGGGATTCTTTCGAAATGACAACTCTGCCAGGTACCTCTGTCATTTCGACCGGAGTTCCGATCCCGCCATCTGCGGAGAGAACGAAGCGGAGAAATCTCATCGGGAAAATAGATACTAATCTGCAGAAAATCAAAGAACAGTCATTTCACATGAATGAGAAATCTGAAATAAGATTAAAATAAGTGTATTCGTGGACCAATCAGGATTGAGCGGAAAAATGATGAATACCAACAATTATCGGTGCCTGATACATTAATATACAACAGAAAACCGTAAAATGTCAATATCCTGTAAAAATACTCTTTTTAGAGAGAGGGGGCAGGATTATTTGATTACCAGGGCAGTCAGCAGATATTCGTCTGTTGAGTCCTCGCTTCCGATATAATTTCCGTCATTATCGGTTACGGTAACACCTCTGAGAACGATGGTTCTTTTGATCATACCACGGGAGCAAATATAGTCATAGAACTCGATATCGGTGTCCCAGATGCTGTCTCCATCCATGTCGATAAGCCATTGTATCTTAAAACAATCAAATGATCCAGCAGGAACATTTACCGTCTCCTCGGAGATCACTTTCTTATCATATTCCCAGGGATCCCCGGGATCCCTGTAATCCCACTGCAATCCGAGCTGCAGGGGATAATGCAGGACCTTTTTCGGCGGTACTTCAAGCCGGATATCGTTAAAAGAACCTTTTTTCAGTTGTGCATGCTTTGAAAGAATATCGAAAATTTCGCGGATGCTGGTGAAACTCTTTCCCATAAATGTATAAAGGGCCCTGCATCCG
>JANQEH010000146.1 GCA_028278455.1 bacterium | reverse complement strand
AAGAATATCTTTGATCTTTGAACCTGCCGTTCACGGTATCGAATCTATGGATAAGATACCGTGAACGGCAGGTTCAAAGATCAAAGATATTCTTTTTCCTTTAACTTCGAGTTTCTTCCTCGGGTAAATACCGTTTATACTTCCGAGTTTATCTGAAGGAATCCCTGAAAGATCAATACTGTGATAGTTAATTGAACGCATTATCCTGATATTTCCTTCGTCATCTTCAAAGATGACGGCTGCCCTGTCTTTATGATTGAGAACAACGTTTATAATAGAGCGACCATCGCCGGAAAGTGCGGCTCCGCCGATAAGCAGGTTTGCGCTGTCGGTCGTTTCATTTCCGAAATCGAACTCTCCCAGAGATTCCTCATCCGGTACATCACTATCACCGGAATTATCTTTATAGACTCCCCGGATTTTATTTTCGGCAGCTATTCCAACCGATGAGATCCCGAATATCAGGTCTATTTTTCCCGGATTTGCGTCGGGTCTTTTTACCGATAACCTCCTCGTCATCGACTTCAACATCAACGGAGCATGGCATGCCAGACCGCTAATATCGGCTTCGGCTGCCGGTACCGTATCAAGATCAGCTTGATTCAGGAACAGTTTTCCAATTCTACTCATTCTTCTTATATCATCCGAATCTGCGAAATTATCAGCGCGGTAAACCTCATAACAATAGATATCAGGCTCCCGATTAGGTTTCCAGAAGATATCTTCCTTGCGTTCTACTCTGAAATTAGGTGCTGCCGGCGGCCGACGGTCCGGGATATTTACTCTGAATGGAAGAAGAGACAAATCACTTGGCGGGGCCCCCTCACTGTATGCCCTTACTGCATAGTAATACCTGCCTGACGCAGCGGCTTCAATCTGGTCGATGAATTTCGTACTGTTAATTCTTGCCACAAGTGAGAAAGAATTTTTAAAGGAATCCGTTGCATTATCCCAGTTGTCAATTAGAGAAGTTATAACGCTTTGTCTGATTTCGTCTCTTGTTTTCCTGAGAAACGTAAGAACAGCATCATCTGCACTGCTCTCCATCTTGCTTTGTGCAATTATCAATCCCTGTTCAGGAGCTCGAAATACTTCGTAAATAATATTTTCTGAGGGTTGAGGTAATGTTGTTTCTTTCATTAATTCCGCACTGGTAAAGTCGATCTCATACTGTACTACTTTTTTATTGTCCAATATCTTAGGCAGAGATGCAAAAACGTCCACAAACGGATCTACAAAAGCATCCCCGGTCTGACTAAATTGGAATGTTGCCGGTAAAGCAGGTTTTAGTGGCGGAATCTGGACCTCAACCGGCACGGAGACAAGATTTGCTAACTCTTCAGCAGGATATCCGTTTCCCGGTGCAGGAATCCTGTGTGTTGATACAGCAAGATTAATCAGAATAGGTTCCGTATCTCTCCCGGTGAATTTACTCCGCAAATTTTCAATAAGCAGTGAATATACAGGTAAGAACTGACATTCTTTATTTATCCCGGGGAACGCGTAATCAATTCCAAAATAATTATTTGCCCTACTACTGGATACAACCTGCATCCCTCGTACAAAAAATGAGCATTTGTATCGTGTATCTATCGGGAACGGTCTGGTTATGACCTCACATATTATCAGATTATTATCATCATCTAAGTATGATAAATATCCTCCTTTGGATAGCATCAGCTTTTCAGGGAGAACTACTTGAGTTTCCACAGCAATGAGAAAAATGGGAGCCCTCTTAATTTTGACCAATATAGAAATTGTTTCTCCTTTTACCAGCCGTTCTATCATTTCATAAGGGAATATTGGAATTGGATTCAGATAATTTTCTCTGTCAATCCCGTCCTGCACAATACTTTCGATTGTTATCTCTCTTAGAAACGATCTTTCATTTTGAGGCCCTCTGTGGATAGGTTTGTCTTTATCAATTTCAACCTCGATATCATTAACAGGCAATCTAAATATTTTACCTTCTTCTCCAGGATATTGATATTCGAAAACTGCTCCTTTTGTAAACCAGTTTTCTCTTCCCGTTATATCTAAAAGTACTTCAAGACTTATTGTCCTCCGGTTAGATAGAATGTATTTTGTTGATTCAATTTCTTTCTCCTGTTTCTTTTCAATAGAACTTAATGATGCATTTGCATCGATTTCTTCGAATATTAGCCTTAGTTTGTCATCCACCGGAGTAGCAGTTGAATAAACCTCATTTATATTTTCTGCAATATTTGCGTTCTTCGCTATAATATGATCAAATTTTATATCCAGATTAAATTCAAACTCGTCCTTGACCTGTTCAAATAATAACTCAAATTCTACATTGCCTCTATAGATACTGCTAAAATGATCCTCAGGACTTTTATAAATTCTCGCGTCATATGGAAAGTCGATCATTAATCTAAGTGATTTACCTTGTTCGAATCCGATTACACTGTATATCTCATCACGTATTCTTAGCTTAAGAGTATCTATATCGGGGGGAGTAATACCACCCGGCCGTTGTCTGAATCTTTCCACTATATCAACAAAAGGACTCAGCCCCAGAAAAGCCTGATCAGTAGTAACGATTAATATCGAACCATTTACAAGTTTAGACTCATAATCAGATGACTCTATCTCTTCATTACTGTTTCCTTCACCAGGGATAATAATATTCGATGTAGTTGATTGTACGTTTTTAATCACACCGGCAATTACGGCTCCATTTAACGGCTTGATATCATCTATGACCTTTACATCATATGGTGGTGTAAAGGAAACGGGACTGCTATTTAGAATACGATCTTTCCATTCATTTCCGAACTTTCGCCAGTCAGATTCCGGTTCATTATTCTCGGGATCAAAACTTCTTACTTTATCTTCAGCAGGAATTTCTCTGTTAACGATATTGAAATGGTTAATTCTCTCTCCTGTATACTGTTGATAACCATTTACAGACCAGGTTACCTGTAGATTTTTCTTGTCTTCATCTATAAAAAATGCACTGAGATTTATTATTTCCGGAGGAGGATAAAGTCTTGTAAGAACAACTTCGCATTTATTGCTATTCAAACCACTTGTGCGTCCGAAGATATCAAACGCCCTGTTTTTATAATAAACTGTTCTTTTTGTATCAATAATTGGCAGCCATTCATTAAACAATGGAGTGGAAAATTCAATATTTTTATTATCGGTTCCGAAGAACTGCATCCTTCCTTCCGATTTCATAGCCTGAAGAGCGAGATAATGCTCTGCTGTAAGCAAAAATGAAGTATTGCGTTCTTTAATGGCCTTATCAATTTCAAGTCCCAATAATTGTGTTCCTGTATAATGTGATCTCTCTTTTTCGATCCCAGGTAAAGAATGAGTCGATGACAATATGACTGGCTTATCAATTACTTTCTGTTCGTCATCAGTCGCTGAATCATCGAAATATAGAGTAATGCATTTTCCATTCTGGCTCTCAACCTCAGATCTGTAAATATCGTAACCTACAACATCATATGCCTTGTATTTTCCCTCAGGAGCTTCAGGTTTATCCCAGTATAATCCGGACCGGTAAAGTGAGGTCCTTCCATGCCAGCTAAGTCCTTCTTCCTGTTTTCCGTGTAAATTTTGTGGGGGATAGATTTCAGGAGTTATCTTTTTTGGTTCATCGTCTGTCGCTAATACGTTAAGAGTGATATAGCAGATCCTGTCTTGCTGTCTGGATTGCCATTTCGTCGCAACCATATAATCATAGGTTATACCGGTTATTGGATTCAATTGATTTTGATCCCTTGCAGTATCTGTATATTTAAAACCTAATAATGTTGCATTTATCGGATCAATTGACAGAATGTTAAATATTGCTTCCGCGTCATAGTCAATATCGGGAAAATTATTGTATGGAGACTGATTTAGGAATCTACAACCTTCAACTGTGTTTTTAAGATGAAGAGCTATAAAAGCCATTTGTAGTCTCGAAAATACCACACCATATTTTAAATCTAATTTAGCATCATTGCTTAATTGAGAATCTGTGTCTTGAAACTCCAAATATCTATTTTTGATCTCATGATCGAAATGATGAGACTTTGCACCATCCCAAAATTGAAATAACGTGATAAATGGGATCGTCCTTATCGGAATCCATTCATGCGGCTGAGAATTCTCCGGATCAGAGGCAATACTTGTATCGTCAGACATCTTTATGAAAGTAATTTTCAAAGATGGTATAGTATGAGTATTAATATGTATTTTATCGTAATGTCCCTGGTCTATTTCGACTTTTTTTATCCGCCTTGTAAAGAATCCTCCCTCTCCCCAATATAAATTTTCTGATCGAATCGGTTCAGGATCATCATCTGCAAAGAGTGACATTAAAATTCGCGGTTTTTTTAATGAAATACCCTCTACGGTAAGAAAGTGAACGGTAGCAGGGAATTTTATGACTATTACCGGCTCAGACCAGATAATATTCTTAAGGAAATTATATAAAGATGGAGGTAATAAAAATGTTAATAGGATTTCTAACATATTAAAAAAGTGTTCTAAGATAACTGCAATCCAGTTTCTCGCTTTAATACGGTTTCTTTTAACCGAGACTATTGTTCCGCCTAGATTTATTGACCTTTTTTTCCCTTTTAACAATGACCGAAATAGAGATGAACTGAGATAAACCTCATTTACTATATCTAAGTTTATATGGTGCCTCCTTCTATAAATCTCAAATGCAGGAGGAACCGGATTATAAACGTCTTTACTTTCTTCGAAAAAGTGCAAACCATTTTTAGGATCCTTAAAAAATCTGTATATGAAATCCATGTTTGGAAACGCAGATTCAGGTAATTCAAGATTCCTGCCAAACCATCGAAGGTGATACCCCTCTTCAATTGAGTCATTTTCCCCTACACCAATGCCTGTCATGACCAATTTTTTTGGATCAACTTTCATATTAGAGTCTCTCAATTATTAATAAGTAGATTCTTAATATTATCAGGCTATATAAATTTTAATAATTACGTAAAGGTGTATTTCCGTGATCCTGATGAATAATGTAAATCATTAAATTTCTAAAGAAAATTATATTCTAAGTGAAATTATGATCGATACGTTTACCAATATCCAATAATTAGAATTGTGAAAAGTCTAATGCACCAATAAAATTTGATT
>JANQEH010000064.1 GCA_028278455.1 bacterium | reverse complement strand
TGGATGCAGTAAAATAATAATCTAATACTTACTGTGACCGAAGTATTCATTTTGATTTAAAATGCTTAAAGGGAAATACAACATATATGAACTTTTCTCCTTGTCTTCCGTATAAAATTTTGGAATAATATAGAGATCTATGCTATGAATCTTATAATGCTGCTGTTAAATATATATATGTGGATACTTATTGCGCGTGTCGCAATATCGTGGCTGAGGCTTGATTACAGAAATCCGTTTGTCAGCGCGGTGTATTCGATGACTGAACCGGTACTTGCACCGATTAGACGGGCGCTGCCGACAACCGGAGGATTTGATTTTTCTCCGCTTGTAGTGTTTTTCGCGATTTACTTTATAAAAAGATTGCTCTTCTATTGATATAATAAATCTCATAAGATCAGTTCAAACTAAAAAACAGGGGTAAGAAAATGACATCTTTGTGGGACAATATTAAAAAAGGTTTGATGGACAGCGCCAAAATGGCAAAGGAAGGCGCTCATGTAGCCGCTGAAAAGGCAGAAGAACTCGGCAAAAAAAGCAAAATTATGATCGACATAAGTAATATCAAAAGAAAGATCGAGAAAGATTTTACCGAACTGGGTGGTAAAGTGTATCATCTTATGCAGGAAGAGGATGTCAAGGATTGTTCAGGTAACGAAGAAGTCCAGGCTCTTATGAAAAGTATAAAAGACCATGAAGAAGAACTGGACAGGAAACACAAAGAGATGGATGATATAAGTGTTGCTATTAAGGCCGAACAGGAAGCAAGAAGGCAAAAAGAGGAAGAAGCTAAAGCAGCAGAGATCACACCTGATGAAGAACCGAAACAAGAAGAAAAATCAGATGAAAAAGCTGGGGATGACGCTAAAGAATAGCATTATTCTTCCGAAAATAGTAAAACATGAGAAATAAGATAGAATGTTTTGAATTGAGGATTGTAATTTATTTTAGAGAATGTAATATACAGAGGTTAGAAATTCATGATAAAGCTGGCAGTCGGACAAAATAACAGAGAGAATCAATCATTAGATAAATATCTCCAGGAGATAGGCGAGGTACCGTTACTTACGCCTGATGAAGAGATCGAATTGGCAAGAAAAATAAAAAAAGGCGATCAGAGATCGCTGGAAAAACTTACAAAGGCTAATTTGAGATTCGTAGTCAGTGTCGCAAAACAGTACCAGAACCAGGGGCTTTCACTTGGTGATCTCATCAATGAGGGGAATCTGGGATTGATCAAGGCAGCGAAAAGGTTTGATGAAACCAGGGGATTCAAATTCATCTCTTATGCCGTCTGGTGGATCAGACAATCGATACTCCAGGCTCTTGCAGAACAGTCCCGAGTTGTTCGTTTACCCCTGAACAGAGTGGGAGCCCTGAACAAGATCGGCAAGGCATTCAGCAACCTCGAGCAGGAATATGAGAGGGAACCGAGTGCAAGTGAAATTGCTGATGAACTGGAGATGACGCCATTCGAGGTTTCGGATACACTTAAGATATCGGGCAGACACCTCTCTATGGATGCTCCTTTCAACCAGGGTGAGGATAACCGTTTGCTGGATGTGATACAGAATGACAGGCAGCCGGCTCCGGATAATATCCTTATGCAGGAATCACTGAAGAAGGAAGTAGACAGGGCTCTGTCAACTCTGACGCGGCGCGAAGCCGAGGTCGTTAAGCTGTATTTCGGCCTTGAACAGGAACATCCTCTTACTCTCGAGGAGATAGGAGAGCAGTTCAACCTGACGCGTGAAAGGGTCAGGCAAATCAAAGAAAAAGCCATACGAAGGTTGAGACACGCATCGCGAAGTCGTGCTCTACGTGCGTATCTTGGTTAAAAATAAATACTTGACATTAAAAAAAATATTTATTACGTTGCACCGGGCGAGATTCCGAATTAGGGATTTTTTTGTATAATTTTGTAAAGTATTAATGGATTGGAGAGTTAATGTCGAAAAATTTCAGAATGGTTTTGTTCTCGAACGACTCGGCAACAACAAAAGAATTAACCTTCTCTAAGTTCCAGATTTTTATCCTTTCATTTTTTGTGTTTGCCGTATCTACTACTCTCATCGTATTTTCTGTTCACTTCTTATCTGATCTTCTTTACAGCTACAGACTCGACCTTCTCAGGCAGCAAAGAGAGACTATTACAAATGAGTTGAAAGAGGCTAATGCACAGATAGAGGAATTGAATAAAAGGGTGGAGGAGATTTTCAAGAGTGATGATGAGCTAAGGACTATGGTGAATATTGATCAGATGGATCCGGAATTAAGGGAAGTTGGTGTTGGGGGATCAGCATCTATACCATCGAGTCGGAACGAGTTTTTCTTTACCGAACAGGAAATGAAGGCAAGTATTGACGAAAAACTCCAGAGACTCCGCAACCAGATAATTGTTGAAGAAAAGAGTTATGGCGAGATCTATAACGGTCTAGAAGAAAACAGGGAAATGGTGAAATATTATCCTTCAATAAGACCCGTGATAGGGGGTAGGATGACTGATGGATTTGGAAGGAGAAGGGATCCGTTTAACAGTCAGGGCTGGGACTGGCATGAGGGAGTAGATATATCTATACCTGTCGGGACCCCAATTTATTCCACGGCAGACGGTGTGGTGAGTAAAATCGAGACCAATGCGAATGCAGATAGACTTGGCAGATATATCAAGATAGATCATAATTCAGCGGTATATGGTTATGAGACAATTTACGGTCATCTTTCAAAGATAGCGCCGGGACTGAGAGTGGGTTCTACGGTGAAAAGAGGAGATATGATAGCTGAATCCGGTAGAACGGGCAGGGTTACAGCTCCTCACATCCATTACGGTATGGAATATTTCGGGAAAAAGATCGATCCTGTCGCTAAGAACTGGAGCGCGGGTACATTCAGGGATAAATAGAAATTATTCTAGAGAGTTTATAGAAATAAAAAAACCACCTGACAAAAACAGGTGGTTTTTTTATTTATGGTAATTTTCTTTTAGCTTGCTGCTATGGCGGGTTTCCTGATCTTACCGGAACGTATACAGCTTGTGCATACTTTCATTCTTTTGACAGTACCGTTGTCGGTAACGACCTTGATCTTCTGTAAATTCGGCAGCCAGCGTCTTTTATTAAGATTATGAGCGTGGCTTACATGGTTGCCCGACATAGGACCTTTTCCACATACTTCACATACTTTTGACACAATCGACCTCTGAAATTGGTTTTTTATAACAGACTAAAAAGTTAAAAAATAAAATTAAGAAATGCAACTCAATAATTGATTTTTTTGTTTTAATATTAAGTAGAATACGATGAGGAGTAATAGCGTAGCATTTCTATGATACTTGCGTGATAAACGAGATATTGTGCTGATATTTCTCGACCTGACTCATACTGTGGGCAGTATAGAGGCGCCATTTGAAAAAGACAAAATTATAGCTGGTTTGCCAGTACTCAATACTTATAACTGTGAGTATTTGATTTTTATTTGAATTCTAATCCCGTTATACTCTTGAAAGCGGGTATCCATGTTTTTTATTTTGATCGCTTTTAATCAGCGGGATCATCAGAGATTTGTATTATAGTTATTACCGAAGATAGAATTGTCATTTCGATCCCGCCGTGGCGGGAGGAAATCACAGCAAAGTAATCGTTTAATGATATGTTTGGTTTCAATATTCGATAATTTGTTTAGAAAATAAGATATTATCAAACTGAACTTTTGACTAATACCTTGTATTTTTACCTTAATGGTATTATATTAAAATCCCTTATGGTTCAGGCTCATTTTTATGAAAATCGGCAATGTTAAAATCGATGGTTTTTCAGCTCTGGCTCCTTTAGCGGGTGTGACGGATATCCCATTCAGGATGATGTGCAAAGAAGCCGGTGCCCCGATCGTTTTTTCAGAGATGGTAAGTTCTGAAGGACTAATCAGGGGTTCAGAGAAGACTAACAGATACCTGGAATATCTCGAGGAAGAACGGCCGGTTGTCCTCCAGATATTCGGCGGCAAGCCGGAAGTGATGGCTGAGGGCGCCAGGATAATGGAGGAAAGAGGTCCGGATATTATCGATATCAATTTCGGATGCCCGGTTAAAAAAGTGGTCAAGAATAATGCCGGCTCAGCTCTTCTTAAGGATCCCATGTTAATGGGAAGGATAGTAGAAGCCATGGTAAAGGCAGTGAAAGTCCCCGTTACTGCGAAAATCAGGAGTGGCTGGGATGACAAGGCACCTCCTGTAACCGAAACAGGAAAAATACTTGAACAGGCCGGTATTTCTGCGATAACGATTCACCCCAGAACCCGGAAACAACAGTTCAAGGGAAATGCAAACTGGACTGAGATTGAGAAACTTAAAAAAGCAGTAACTGTCCCTGTAATCGGTAACGGTGATATAAAAACACCAGCGGATGCAAAACAAATGTTTGAAGAGACCGGATGCGATATGGTCATGGTAGGAAGGGCAGCTATGGGAAGGCCATGGATTTTTGGAGAGATCGAAAAATTCTTATCTAAAGGGATGATACTTCCTGCGATGACACCGGTTGAAATTGTAAAGATATGTTTGAAACAATATAAAAGATCTGTCGATATATACGGAAAGCGGTACGCCTTGAATACGATGAAGAAGCATATTGCATGGTACCTGAAAAGTCTTCCCGGCAATTCAAACGTTAAAAACAGTGTTTTTACTGCAAAAGACACAGAAGAAACCAGGGAAATCCTGGGTGAATACATTGAATATTTGAAGGATCATGATACAGATCTGGAAGATAACAAACTTGCAGGGTGATAATTAAAATTATATTGAACTTGATGCTTTATTTATACCGGATTAGGAGAGAGAATGGGAGAATCTGAACTTTACAGATTACTTGAGCAGTATAAGAACGGCGATCTTTCTGAAGAGGAGATCATAAGATTTTTCAAAAGACATTCCGTAGAGAATCTTGAATTTGCAAATATTGATCATGACAGGGCTATCCGGAAAGGCTTTCCGGAGGTTATCTATTGTGAGGGTAAAACGCATGAACAGGTTCGGATTATCATTGAGTCGATCCTGAAAAAGAGTGATAAGCTTCTTGCGACAAGAGCCTCAGAGGAGTGCTTTAAACATGTTCAGCAGTATATCCAGGGACTGGAGTATTATCCAGCTTCGAGGATAATAACTACAAAAGAGACTCTTCAAGAAGGTGAGACTAACGAAAAGACGATCTGTGTTGTCTGTGCGGGAACATCCGATATCCCGGTCGCCGAGGAGGCTTACCTGACTGCTACAGCTATGGGAATGGGTGTAAGAAAGGTTTACGACGTAGGAATAGCAGGGATACACAGGCTGTTATCAAGGCTTGAAGAGCTACAGAAATCAAAGGTTATCATTGTTGCCGCAGGGATGGAAGGCGCTCTTGCGAGCGCAGTAGGAGGTCTGGTCGATATTCCTGTAATTGCTGTTCCAACATCGATCGGTTACGGCGCGAGTTTCGGAGGACTTGCCGCATTACTCGCGATGCTCAACAGTTGTGCACCGGGAGTTACGGTTGTGAACATAGATAATGGATTCGGTGCGGGATATGCAGCTGTCCAGATCATAAAAAGTATTAACAAAGATTAAAATCCTATAGCTTTTGTTATAATATTTAAACATAGAGATTTAAGGGATCAGGAGAAACACAAATGGATGAAAGAATCAGCATACCGATAGAAGTGAAATCGGGATCAAGAGACGATATCAGATCACTGTTTCAGGTGTTTTCAAACGTGAGACATCCCGTGCTGCTTGCCACGGATGAATCCTGGACACCTGCAACGGATGTATTCGAGACTGATGAAGAATTCGTGATTTTGATGGATGTTGCGTTTGTCGATCCGAAAGATCTGAAGATAGTCTTTCAGGATAACATCCTTTTCATTACGGGGATAAGGAGGGAAATGACAAAATACAATAAACGACATTATCATAAGATGGAGATCGATTACGGTCCATTTGAAAGAAAACTGACCGTACCTGATGATGTTGATAAAGACAGTATAAAAACAAAATATAAAAGCGGTTTTCTTGAAATAAGGTTAAAGAAAGTAGAGGACAGGAGAAAGGGTGAGCGTGTAATAAACATCGACTTTCAGGATTGATATTACAGTATATGAAATTTCAAGAAAAGTAAGGATACACTTCAATGGAAATGAAGACAAAAAAACCACCATTCAATATACCTGACCAGGTTCCGGTTGTTATACTTGATGACGTAGTTATATTTCCAAATATAATCATGCCGCTGACCTTTACTGAAGAGTCTGATCTTAAGCTAATAAACGATACAGCTGTAGGCTCGAAGATTGTGGGAATTTTTTCCAGAAAAATGTCAAAAAATGGTGAAACAGTTTCAGATGACATTTTCCCTGTAGGTACAGCTGCAACAATTCTGAAGCTTTTCAGGATGCCGGATGAAAGTCTGAGGATTATAGTACAGGGTATGCAGAGGATCAAACTCGAGGAAATGACCCAGAGCGTTCCATATCTGGTTGCAAAGATCAATGTATTGGAAAACGAATATAAACAGAACCTTAAAACAGAGGCATTACACAAGAATATAATCGAAACATTTAAGAAAATAGCCCAGCTGAACGAAGCCATCCCTGAAGAAATTGTAGCAGCTGTGATGAACATCAAGGAACCGGCGGTTCTGGCAGATTTCATAGCCTCGAATCTCGATATCAAACAAAAGGACAGGCAGGAAATCCTTAAAGAAATCAATATTGAAAAGCGGTTGGATGATCTTTCGTCAATTATGGGAAGAGAGCTCAGGTTAATGGAGATCGGGAGTAAGATTGAGGATCAAATATCTGACCAGTTTGCAAAAAGCCAGAGGAAGTATTATCTCAGGCAGCAGCTTAAGGAGATTAAGAAAGAACTTGGTGAAGATCAGGATCTGCCGGTCGAGATAATTGAGTATGAGGAAAAGATCAATAAAGCAAAATTGCCTAATGATGCTAAAGAAGCGGCGGAGAAAGAACTTGACAGGTTGAAGAACATGAATCCTGCCTCGGCTGAATATACGGTTTCTATAAATTACCTTGACTGGATGGTAAGCCTGCCGTGGCAGGTATCTACAAAAGATACAATGGATATTAAGAAAGCACAGCAGATACTGAACAAAGATCACTATGGATTAGACGATATAAAAGAGAGAATTATTGAATACCTCGCAATCAAAAAGCTGAATAAAACTATAAAAGGGCCGATCCTGTGTTTCGCAGGCCCCCCGGGAGTTGGTAAAACCTCACTGGGACAATCGATCGCGAAATCTCTTGGCAGAAAATTCATCAGGATGTCTCTCGGAGGAATGCGTGATGAAGCAGAAATAAGAGGACACAGGAAAACATATGTCGGTGCAATGCCGGGAAGAGTGATCCAGAACCTGAAAAACGTTAAGTCAAATAATCCCGTTTTCATGCTGGATGAAGTAGATAAGATCGGCAGTGATTTCAGGGGTGATCCTGCTTCTGCTCTTCTCGAAGTCCTTGATCCTGCTCAGAATTCCACATTTTCAGACCACTATATCGAGGTACCATTTGATCTGTCTAATGTGATGTTTATAACAACCGCTAATCAGCTTCAGCCCATCCCTGCTCCTTTAAGGGACAGGATGGAGATCATTCAACTGCCCGGTTATATCAATGAAGAAAAAGTAAAAATAGCCCAGAAATACCTTATTCCCCGGCAGATTAAGGAGAATGGTCTAAATCCAAAAGATATATCTTTTACTATATCTGCGATCCGTAAGGTTATCGCAGAATATACGCGCGAGGCAGGTGTCCGTAATTTGGAACGTGAACTTGGTGGAATTTGCAGGAAAGTAGCCCGTAAATTTGCAGAAGGTAACAAAAAAGCTGTAAAAGTAACCAAAGACAAGATTGAGAAATATCTGGGCCCAATAAAACATGTTTCTGAGGTGATCAACAGGGATGATGAAGTGGGAGTCGCGACAGGACTTGCATGGACACCCGTCGGGGGTGAAGTGTTGTTCATTGAGTCGGTCATGATGCCGGGTACAAAAGGATTTATCTTAACCGGACATCTTGGTGACGTGATGAAGGAATCTGCAAGGGCAGCGATGAGTTATATCCGGTCAAAAGCCGGTGAACTGAATATTGACAGCAGAACAATTAATAAAAACGATATACATATTCATGTCCCCGCTGGAGCTACACCGAAAGATGGGCCGTCAGCGGGCATCACAATTGCTACTTCACTGGCTTCATTGCTTAGTAAGAATCCCATCAAACATGATATTGCAATGACAGGAGAGATCACACTCAGGGGAAAGGTGATGCCTGTGGGAGGTATCAAGGAAAAGGTTATTGCAGCTAAAAGAGCCGGTATAAAATCGATTGTCATCCCTAAGCAGAATGTAAAAGATCTGGATACGATCCCGGATAATATTATTAAAAGCCTGAACATTCATCCTGTCGAAAAAATCGACGATGTCTGGGAAATAGCATTCGTGGGCAATAAGAATACTTTCAGCACGAAATAATTATCGTTATTCCTAAAGTATTGCCAAAAAAATCTGATAACTATATTAGAGATAGTTTGATCTTAACGGGAAATATACGTTATGGAAGATTTTGATATTGACAAAGACCGGGATGATGAAGAAGAGGAGGATGAGCTTCTAGACGAGATAGATGACGGCTCACTTACCTTTGATGATGTAGTCTCATTCACTATGTTAACAGAGACTGCGGTTACACTTATAGGGATTGTTATTTTCTTTGTACTCACCATTTTTAAGATATTCTGAAATCTACCTTTTTACTTTTTACTTCACAAATCTCACCAATTCTCATACACTGACATATATTCGGTTTCTTACTTAATAAATCTGTCCGGTTTTTATTGATTTTTAACGGAAATTTATGTAAAATGTCAACAGTTGGTTCCTTCTTAAGAAAGTAAATTCCAGTTAAACTATTTTCCGGATTTAAACATGGCGAGATTATTTGAATATCAGAGTAAGGAATTATTGTCTAAAACAGGGATAAAGATACCTTCCGGGAAGGTGTGTGAAACTCCCGAAGAAGTAAAGAGGTACGCTGAAGAGCTAGGGAAACCGGTAGTTGTTAAGGCACAGGCATGGTTTACCGGCCGCGCTTCGGTAGGAGGTATTAAATTTGCTGATACACCTGCAGAAGCAGAACAGTTTTCGAGAAATATGCTTGGAAAAACAATTAAGAATTTTACTGTCAGCAAAGTACTTATCGAAGAAAAGATCAACATAAAAAAAGAGATGTTTGCCAGTCTAATAATTGATGACTCAGCAAGGGCTCCTGTCGTTATATTCAGCGGTACCGGCGGTACAGGTGTAGAAGAGATAGCGGCAGAAAATCCCGATGCAGTTGTAAAGATGCCTGTCGATATTAATGCAGGATTAAAAAGCTTTGAAGCCCTAAACCTTATCAGGGGACTTGATATTAATGGTAAACAGCTTCTACAGGTCAGCAATGTACTGTGTAAAGTAGTCGCCGCGGCCAAAAAATTCGAAGCCAGATCTGTCGAGATCAATCCGCTTGTTATTACCGAGGAAGGCGTGACCATGGCCGCTGACGGAAGGATTACGATCGATGATTATGCAGTATTCAGGCATCCGGAACTGGGTATAGACTATGCCAGAGAGCTTGACAATCCTCCTTCTGAGCTTGATATAATTGCATATGATATAGAGAAAAATGATTACAGAGGGACATTCTATTTTATTCAGCTTGAACATGAATTTAACAGGGGAGATAATTTCGTAGGATTTCATGGTGCAGGCGGCGGTGGATCTATGATGTCAATGGATGCTGTTCAGAGAAAAGGTTACAAACTGGCAAATTTCTGCGATACGAGCGGTAATCCGCCGGCTTCCAAAGTATACCGTGCGGCAAAGATTATCATGGCACAGAAAAATATTGACGGATATTTTGGCTCAGGTTCTGGCGTTGCCAGCCAGGAGCAGGTTAATTCTGCGCGCGGACTGGTAAAGGCATTTATTGAGAATAATCTGAATATTCCTGCTGTAGTCAGGCTTGGTGGAAATCTTGAAGAAAAGGCGGTTGAAATACTCGAAACTTATACCAAAGACCGAATTCCGGCTCCGGTCGAAGGCTACATGAAGGACGATACCGCAGATCATTGTGCTGAGAGAATAGACATTTTGATAAAGGAATACAACCCTGTAAAGGATCTAAAACAATTGGAGATCGGCATAAAAAATATCAATCATGAATTTGATACAATGACAGGCAAGGTGCAGTTTGATCATAAGGCATGCGCTGACTGCAAGGATAAGGTATGCGTTGATGCATGTGATCCAAAGATCCTCAAGTTTGAAGACGATCTGCCCGTACTGGCTATTGATCCCGCAGATGCGAAAAAAGGGAAATGTACTGAATGCCTGGCCTGCGAGCTTGAATGCATGATGAAAGGCAATAATGGCTGTTATGTTCATTTACCAATTGAAAATATTGATTAAAAATTCTAACCTGATCCAAATTAAGAGGCAAGAAAGTGGCAATATTAGTTGATAAATCAAAAAGGATCCTGATTCAGGGTATTACTGGTAGAGAAGGTAAAGCAAGAACTAAGCTTATGGTTGAATACGGTTCAACCGTTGTAGCCGGATGCACTCCCGGTAAAGGTGGTATGGAAGTAAATGGCACTCCAGTATTCGATTCGGTGGAAGAAGCTGTAGATAAAGTCGGACAGGTCGATATAAGTACTATTTTTGTTCCGGCACCGTTAGTCAAGGATGCTGCACTGGAGGCTATGTATGCCGGTGTGAAACTTGTTGTTTTGATCCCTGACAGAGTGCCAATTTATGATGTACTCGAAATAGAACAGGCCGCGAGAAAAACCGGCGCAAGATTCGTAGGTCCGAACACACTTGGTGTATTGAGTGTCGGTGAAGCGGTTCTTGGAATGATCGGTGGCAGGGCAGCTGCAGCTTCATCATGGTTCAAGAAAGGTAATGTTGGTGTAACTTCAAGAAGCGGCGGAATTACTTCTTCAATCGGTTATTACCTTAGCAAAGCAGGTGTAGGCCTGACGACACTGGTCCATGTCGGAGGTGATCCGATAATCGGACTGCCTCATCCAGAAGTAGTAAAACTCTTCGAGGAGGATGAAAAAACGGAAGCTGTAGTCATGTTTGGAGAAATCGGCTCTTCTCAGGAGGAACAGGTTGCAGACCTTATCGAACAGGGAAAATTCACAAAACCACTTGTAGCCTTCATCGGCGGAAAAGCTGCTAAGAAAGGAACAAGATTCTCTCATGCCGGAGCAATAATCGAAGGCAACCGAGGAACACATGAAGGCAAAGTCAAAAGACTCCGAGAGGTCGGAGCAACTGTGGTGGATTCATTTGACGATCTGTGGGAAACTACAAGAAAATTAGTTGACAAATTATAAAAACGGGATTTGGAAAATGGCTGAAAATACGTGGAAAACATCATTAACAAATATTGAACCTAACAAAATCACAGTCAGGGGATATCCTATCGACAAACTGATGGGTAAGGTTTCATTCTCCCAGGCTATTTATTTAATGCTGAAAGGTGAACTGCCTTCAGAGAATGTCGGAAAAATGATGGATGCGATGTTCGTATCTTCTATCGATCATGGTGTTACTCCTCCATCGACTCTTTCTGCGCTGACAGTGGCATCAACAGGGGCAGCATTTAACGCCGCTCTAGCGACCGGTATTCTATCAATCAATAAATTTCACGGCGGAGCTATCGAATCTGCAATGCATATTTTTCTTCAGATCAATGAAGTCAGGAAAAGGGATGAACTATCATTTGACGACGCTGCTGTAAAAGTGATCAGGGAGATGAGGGAGAATAAGAAAGTAGTATTCGGCTTCGGACACAGACTGCACAAGCAGGATCCCCGTACCGTCAAGTTGTTTGCCCTTGCAGAGGAATACGGACTTGCAGGTGATCATGTCCAGATTGCAAAATCCGTAGAGAAAGCGCTTGTCGAAGTGCTTGGTAAACAGCTTCCGATAAATGTTGACGGCGCTATGGGTGCGGTTTTATGTGATCTCGATTTTGCTCCATATTTCGGCAACCTGTTCTTTATATTGAGCAGGATCTCCGGGCTTTCGGCTCATATTCATGAAGAGCAGACGACAATGAAACCGATGAGAAAGATCGATCCATTTGCCTGGGAATATGGAGGTCCGGAAGAAAAAGACCTGTAATAAATGTTTTCCGGGGGTGATATATGGCCAGTATTTTGAAAAATATCTTTCCTCTTTCTTTGCTGTTCATTTTGCTTTTATCATGCAGCGATGAGGAATACCAGGATGAGGTAAGTACTGATGCATATCTTGAGTTTTACCGCGCGGGTGTGGAGGCTTATAACCAGCAGGATTATACGGGATTCAGAGATAATTTTATTAAAGCAAACGAAACTGCACCGAACCATCTGACAATAAGTTATTACCTCGCAGCAGGTTATGCCCTGACCGGAATGCAGGATGAAGCTTTTGGAATACTGAACAGGCTGGCTGGAATTGGAGTCGATTTCGGGATGCAGAATTTTACTGCATTTGATTCACTCAAGGCGGATCCGAGATTCGAGACAATACTTAAGAAACTTGAAACAGCTATTGAACCTGTTAGCAACAGCTCGGATGCTTTCAGGCTGCCGGAAAAAGACCTTCTGACCGAAGGATTAGCACATGATCCGGTATCGGATTCATTCTATATAAGCAGTGTTCACAGAAGCAAGATAATTAAAGTCTACAATCAGGACATTCTGACTGACTTTATTGATGAAGGTGAATATGGAATCTGGAGTATACTTGGGATACAGACAGATACGGATAGAAGGCATCTATGGGTAACAAGCGATTTGATGCCTCAGACAAGACTTAAAAGAGAAAATGAACATTCCGGGACCGGGATTTTTAAGTTCGATCTGGAATCAGGTGGTCTGATTAAGAAGTATGTACTGGTAGATACAACTTCTTCTCACAGTTTCAATGATCTGGCTCTATCCGAAAATGGTGACGTATACATTTCAGATACCGGTACTTCTGAAATATACAGGATCGATTCTGATAAAGATGAACTCGAATTATTCATAGGAGCCGGGAAAATATACGGCCCCCAGGGTATAACTGTTTCTCCTGATGATAAATATTTATTTATAGAAGCATATACTGACGGGATATACAGAATTGAACTGAAAAACAAGAGGATCAGAAGGATCAGGCATGATAATAACGTGACTTTGTCCGGGATAGATGGTCTCTGTTTCTACAATGACAGTTTTATAGCAATACATAACGGGATCAGGCCAAACCGCGTGATGAGATATTATCTCGATAAAAATTGGTCTGAAGTTTTAAGGTCAGAAATTCTTGAAATGGGTAATCCGGAATTCATCGATCCGACGCTCGGTACAATAGTTGGCGATGTATTCTATTATATAGCGAACAGCCAGTGGCCATTTTTCCGCGATGATGGAACTCATGCTCCCGTAGAGCAGCTGAAAGAGCCACTGATATTGAAGATAGAATTGAAATAAGAAAGAAAAATTTCGAATAAAAATTACAGGGTGAATTATGAAAGAGAGATTACTTGAGCTTATACCAGAATTGAACGAGATCAAAGACAACGATCTACGGGAAAAAGTCATCAATGTATGGCTTAAAGCATTCAAGGTCAGCGGATTTACGCCTGATGATATGCTCGAAATGCCTTTCACGCTGCTTTTTGAGGGCGGGGCAAATTTCGTTCAGCATATGCGTGGTGTAATAAAAAGCTCCATTGCTGTAGGAAGTATTATTAATGAGATCTATCCCGATCATATCAAGATCGATATGGATACGCTTACCGCAGGCGCTGCTCTGCACGATGTTGCAAAACTACTTGAGGTTGAGAGAATCAACGGAAAATGGCAGAAGAGCAAGAGAGGGAAGATCCTTCGCCATGCATTTTCAGGTGTGGGGCTTGCTTTTGATGAAGGTGTTCCCGATGAAGTTATGCATATAATAGCTGTTCATTCAAAAGAAGGTGACGGAAGTCCGCGTACTCCCGAAGCATGGCTGCTTCATCATGCGGATTTTTCCAATTTCCATATATTCAAATAGATATATTGAGAGAATAAAATATGGCACAGAATTTAATTGAAAAGATAGCCCAGCGCTATGCTGTAGGCCTTGCTGACGGACAGGAAGTCCACAGCGGTGAATATGTATTCATAAAACCTGCTCATGTTATGACGCATGATAATACTGCCGCGGTCATGAAAAAATTCAAATCGATTGGCGCAGCAAAGATGAATGATCCTCGTCAGCCTGTGTTTACACTTGATCACAATATTCAGGACACAGGCGAAAAGAATCTCGCTAAGTATTCCTCTATAGGTGACTTCGCAAAGGATATGGGTGTCGATTTTTATCCGGCTGGCCGCGGAATAGGGCACCAGATAATGTGTGATGAAGGATATGCCTTCCCCGGAAAAATGGCCGTCGCATCTGACAGTCATTCAAATATTTACGGAGGACTTGGATGTCTCGGTACTCCGGTCGTCAGGACTGATGCTGCAGCTATCTGGGCTACAGGACAGACATGGTGGCTGATTCCGCCGGTCGCTAAATGCGTTCTCACAGGCAAATTGAAGGCCGGAGTGACAGGTAAGGATGTTATCATTTCTCTTTGCGGTATTTTCAACAATGATGAAGTGCTGAATCATGCAATAGAGTTTACTGGAGATGGAGTAAAAGGCCTTTCAGTAGACCAGAGGCTAACAATAGCGAATATGACTACCGAATGGGGCGCGCTTGCAGGAGTGTTCCCTATTGACGATGTAACAATGAATTGGCTGAAGGATCGGTCAGGATTTGTCGGTAGTAGAGCTCCGGAAGGTGTACCTTCGGAGTCAGACGGAAATGGAACTCATCCAAGGATCAATCCTGAAACTATTGCTGCGCTGGAAAAAGACGTTCCGGTTACCGATGCGGATGCTTTTTATGCAAAAGTACTCGAAGTAGACTTGTCTACGATCACACCGCATATTTCCGGTCCAGATCATGTTAAAGTGATGACAAGTGTTGCCGACGCGGATAAAATGGACATGAAAATTCAAAAAGCTTATCTTGTGTCTTGCGTTAACAGCAGGATTGAAGATATATCACAGGCTGCGGAGGTTATCAAAGGAAAGAAGGTCGCTCCCGGTGTTGAATTATATATCGCAGCGGCATCTACTGAGGTGGAGGCTGAGAGCAAAAGACGCGGTGACTGGCAGGCATTGCTCGATGCCGGTGCTATTCCATTACCTCCCGGTTGCGGTCCGTGTATCGGTATGGGAAAAGGGCTTCTTGAAGACGGCGAGGTTGGTATCTCGGCAACCAATAGAAATTTCAAAGGAAGGATGGGTTCAAGAGAGGCAAAAGCCTACCTTGCGTCACCGGCTGTAGTAGCGGCTTCTGCTGTTGAAGGAAGGATCACTGGGCCAGAGATCTTGGAACCCGGTAAGACATCGGTAAGTATATCTGAAAATAAGAAAGAAGCAGGAGCTTCAGGATCAGTTGAGATCCTCGAGGGTATGCCTGCTGTTATCGAAGGTGAAATTGTTTTCTGTCACCAGGATAACCTGAATACCGACGGAATTTATCCGGGGAAATATACTTATAATGAAGATATCACACCGGATGAACAGGCTGAAGTTGCAATGGAGAATTATGATCCCGATTTCGGCAGTATTGCAAAAGATGGTGATATACTCGCTGGAGGATTTAATTTCGGTACGGGTAGTTCGAGAGAACAGGCAGCTACAGCATTGAAGTATAAAGGGATCAGGCTTATTCTTGCAGGATCATTCAGCGAGACATATAAAAGAAATGCGCTCAATAACGGTTTTCTCACGATAGAGGCGCCTGAACTGATCACTGACTTGAAAGAGAAATTCGGCATTGAGAAACTGACAGTTCGGACAGGTATAGAAGCAAAGATTGATCTTGCAGCCTCGAAGATAATAACTCCAGGCAAGGAATACAGTATCAGCCCGGTAGGCAGTACTGCACAGGAACTGATCCTTTCTGAAGGACTCGAGAATTGGATCAAAAAAAGAATATAATCCAAATATTATAAGGACAGGTATACAATGGCTGAGAAAAAATTCAGGGGAAAAACTCTGACGTCCTTCACGATTATTTGGGGATTCATTATTCTTGCTTTTACGGGAGTGATATTATATTTCACTCCCGCGGGTAGGATAGCGAATTGGACTAATTGGACTCTTTTGGGTCTAACAAAAGATGAGTGGCAGAATATTCATACAGTTTTCGCATGTTTATTCGTCATTTGTGCAGCTTTCCATATCTTCTTTAACTGGCGGGTAATACTGAGTTATTTCAAGACAAAGATGTCGGAAGGTATGCAGAGAAAGAAGGAATTAAGTATAGCAACATTATTAACAATATTTTTTGTTCTGGGTTCATATTACGAATGGCAGCCGTTCAGCACTTTATTCGAATGGAGAGAGGTATTCAAAAATCAGGAACAATTGATAAAATCCAGTACAGTAGTTCCTCACATGGAAGAAATGACTATTGAAGAGATCGCAGAATATACAACCAGGACTAAGGATGAAATTATTCAGATAATCCGGGACAAAGGTTATAAATTAGCTGATGAAAACAGACTGTTTGGTGAGATCGCGGAAGATAACGGAAAATCACCTGATGCCCTTTTCAATGAGATAACAGGTAAAAGCGGTTCCGGCAGAGGAGCGGGCCAGGGAGGCGGCAGAAAAGGAGATGGTGAACTTGAGGGGGCAGATGCAGAACATGAGCAGCAGGAAGCAAGGGGAGGGGGAAGTGGATCCGGATTCGGACGTATGAGTTT
The DNA here is from genome assembly GCA_028278455.1 of bacterium. Classification (GTDB taxonomy): domain Bacteria; phylum SM23-31; class SM23-31; order SM23-31; family SM23-31; genus JANQEH01. Next base: position 8,699 of record JANQEH010000064.1, on the reverse strand, counting down.
AGAGGATTTATGTAAACAGGCAGGAATTACTGTTGATGAAGCGATAAAAAATCTAAAAGGCAATAATATCGAGGTATCATCTACTGATAAGATAAGAGATATAGCAAATAAACTTGGAGTAAGACCATCTGAAGTATTAGATTATATAAAGAAATAATGAAATAAATAAATTCTAACAGATTAAAAAGCAACGGAGTAGTGAAATGGCAGACAAAATTGCAGTATTACCGGGTGACGGTGTAGGAAAAGATGTAACCGAAGCAGCGATGAAGGTTTTAGACGCTGTTGGATTCAAAGCAGAATACACATATGGCGATATAGGCTGGGAATTCTGGTGTAATGAAGGCGATCCTCTTCCTGAGAGGACAATCGAACTGCTGAAGAACAGTAAATGTGCACTATTTGGCGCTATTACATCGAAACCTAAGGATGAAGCGGCGGAAGAACTCAAACCTGAACTCAGAGATAAGGGATTTGTATACCAGAGCCCGATAGTAAGGCTTAGGCAGTTATTCAATCTTCATACAAACCTTCGTCCCTGCAAGGCATATCCGGGGAATCCTCTTAATTACCGAGATGATATAGACCTTGTTGTGTTCCGAGAAAATACAGAAGGTTTGTATGTCGGTGTTGAATATTACCCGCTCCCGCAGGAAGTTTATGATGCTCTGGCCAAGTATAACAGTAAAATGGAAAGATTCGGAAAGTCAAGCCTTGAAGATATCGCTGTGTCATGCAGGATCTTCACGAGGGCCGGCTGTCAGAATATAGCCCGCCAGGGTTTCGAATATGCGAAGAAATTCGGATACAAGACCGTTACGTTTGTTGAGAAACCAAATGTGATCCGTGAGACTTCCGGGCTGATGATCCGCGAAGCGAGAAAGATTGCCAAGGAATATCCGGGTATTGAAATATGGGAAACCAACATAGACGCACAGTGTATGTGGCTGGTAAAGAATCCGCAGGATTACGGGGTAATGGTTGCAACAAATATGTTCGGTGATATTGTATCAGACCTTGCGGCACAGCTTATCGGTGGCCTGGGATTTTCCCCGAGTGGTAATATTGGAGATAACTTCGCAGTATTCGAGCCGACGCACGGTTCAGCACCTAAGTATGAAGGCCAGTATAAGGTCAATCCGATCGCGATGATACTGACATCGAAGATGATGCTCCAGTGGCTGGGCGAGATCGAAATGGCAGACCGCATCGACAAGGCAATTGCTACAGTACTTAAAGAAGGAAATGTTAAGACATACGATTTTGGCGGAACCCACACAACAATGGAAATGGCAGACGCTATAATTGAAAAACTATAGGATGCTGAAGAAATCCTGAAATTGAAAATACTGGCACCTGCAGATAATATCTGCAGGTGCTGATTCATTTCTGACTCAAAAGAAAGAGTAATTCAATGGGAAAAACAATATTAGAAAAGATCTTTGCGAAGCATTCGAAAGATGAAGTCAAGCCCGGGAATATTATCTGGCTTGAACTGGATATCAGGTCAGCCCGGGATTTCGGCGGTGCCAATGTGGTGAAGAATTTTCAGAGGGAATATCCCGGTGAAAAAGTCGCAGATCCGGATAAGACTTTCTTTACATTTGATTGCGTTGCACCCGCTGTAACGATCCCGTATGCTAATAACCAGCAGATCTGCCGTGACTGGGCGGTTGAACAGAATGTTACTGTATTCGATGTGGACAGCGGTATAGGAACTCATGTACTGATAGACAATGGACTCAGCGCACCAGGGACCACGGTCGTGGGAACTGACAGCCACATGAATATCCTCGGCGCGGTTTGCGCATTCGGACAGGGTATGGGTGACCAGGACATTGCCTTCGCATTCAAGACCGGTAAAACATGGTTCGAAGTACCACCGACTATGAAGATCGAGATAACCGGAAAATATGAATATCCGACAACGGCAAAGGATGTCACTCTTGCTGTCATCAAGAAAATGGGCGCTTCAGGATGCCTCGGTAAAGCCGTCGAATACGTTGGCGAAACTGTCGAGAAAATGTCCCTGAATGAAAGAATTACACTGTGCAGCATGGCGACGGAAATGGGAGCTATTATCACTCTCGTTACTCCGAATGAGGATGTCGATAATTATTTCAGGGAAAAAGGTATCACTTACGATATTGCCGACCTTACTCCCGACGCTGATGCGGAATACATTGAAACTGTAAAAGTGGATGTAGATGGTCTGGAACCGCAGGCTGCCGCTCCCTATGCACCGGATAATGTTAAATCCATAAAGGAACTCGAGGGAACAGAGATAAACTCTGTATTTCTCGGTTCGTGCACGAACGGACGTTACGAGGATTTTGCGACAGCTGCAAAAATTGCTGAAGGAAATAGAGTTAAGCCCGGTGTGATGTTCAGGGCAAATCCTTCAACGCGCGGCGAATACGGAAGACTTATCAAAGACGGGATATTCGATACACTTTTCAATGCGGGTGTAATCATGAGTCATGCAAGCTGCGGAGGCTGCGCATCAGGCCAGCTCGGAATGACTGGGGCCGGAGAAGTACAGCTAAGCACTTCAAACAGGAATTTCAAGGGAAAACAGGGTGATGGTCAGACTTACCTTGTAAGCCCTGCAGTCGCTATGGCTTCTGCAATTGAAGGAAAGATCACTTTACCTAAATAAGAGGTTAGAATGGAATATAAAGAAAAAATAAAAGGCAGGGTCTGGGTGATCACCGATCCTGATGGAAAACTCTTTCCCAATATAGATACGGATATGATCTTTCATAACAGCTACCTGGCTATAACCGATATCAACGAAATGGGACAGTATATCTTCGATAATCTCGAAGGCTGGGAGGATTTCGCAAAGAAGGCACAGCCGGGTGATATTGTCGTCGCCGGATCGAATTTCGGCTGCGGCTCTTCGCGCCAGCAGGCAGTCGACGGATTCGTTTCTCTGGGTATCCAGGCGCTTATCACAGAATCTTTCGGAGCGATCTATTTCAGGAACGCGGTAAACATGGGATTCCCGCTTGTGAGATGCGATAATCTTGATACGGATAAGATCCAGCACATGAGCGAGATAGAGATCGATATTAATTCCGGGGAGATCAAAAATGTTGAGACAGGCGAAATAGTGGCCGAAGCTGTTCCTTTGTCAAACGTCCAGAAGGATATCCTGAAATCAGGCAGCCTGTTCAAGTACGGTAAATCCGCCCTGGGATAATAAGAGCAGATTATTATAAAAAGTAAGTCAGCACCCACAAACTTGTTTGTGGGTGTTTTCATGTTTCTTTAGTACTAATATTTACTATCTATAAAATTTTTCTATTGAAAAAATTCAGGGATTTCAGTAACTTAAAGTTTTTGAATTTGGAAATACCGCAGCAATAAAGTTATTTTTGTGATCGATCAATTAGAATACGGGATGTCCCTGGCAATAAAAGAAGCTGAAAGGGCATACGACAAGAAAGAGATTCCCGTCGGTGCTGTGGTCCTGCATGAAGGCAGGGTGATCGGTAAGGGATATAACCAGGTGGAGACTTTAAAGGATCCGACAGCTCACGCCGAGATCCTGGCGATCACAGCAGCTGCATCATATCTTGGATCAAAATGGCTTCATGAAGCCGATCTGTTTGTAACCAAGGAGCCCTGCCCAATGTGCGCAGGTGCTATTGTTCTTTCAAGACTCAGGAAACTTGTAATCGGCGCTATGGATGCAAAAGCCGGAGCCTGCGGAAGTGTATTGAACATCGTTCAGCATCCCAAACTCAACCACAGGATTGAGATAATATCCGGGATCCATGAGCAGCAGTGCTCGCATTTGCTTACGTCGTTCTTCGAGGAACTGCGTCGCGAGAAATAAAGACATATTGAATTTTATCGACTTAGAGGAGAGGTGTCCGAGTGGTCGAAGGAGCACGCCTGGAGAGCGTGTGTACGCTTTGCGTACCGTGGGTTCGAATCCCACCCTCTCCGCTATTTTTATTATTAGCGGTGGATTTTATAATTTTTCCATGATAACATTGATCTTTAGTCTAGTGTCATCCTCGCGAAAGCGGGGATCCATTTGAGAGATCCTGAAACACACCGCTTCGCTGGAGCAGGTAAGTTCAGGATGACATGTTATAGGCTCTGTTATCAAAAGATTTTATTGATATTTTGTCATGCTGAATTTATTTCAGCATCTAGACCACAGGAGAGGTGCTGGAGTGGTCGAACAGGACGGTCTCGCCACGATATTTCGATAAATCGAAATGAGTGGTCCCTCCTGAAAATGGGATTTTCAGGTCGGGAAAAACCGTTGAGGGAATATTTATTGTTTCAGGGGAGAGTGATGTATTATACATACATTCTTAAAAGTGCTGTTGACGGCAGGAATTACTATGGTTCAACAGGGGATCTGGAAGCAAGATTGAATAATCATAATTCCGGAAAAGTGAGGTCAACAAAGAATAGAAGGCCTCTGGAGTTAATATATAAAGAAGAATTCGAAAAAAAAACTGAAGCTCTTAAGAGAGAAAAATATTTCAAATCCAAATCCGGGTATTACTGGCTGAAGAAAAGCAAAATTATATGAAAAAGACCACAGCAGACGTGCTGGAGTGGTCGAACAGGACGGTCTCGCCACGATATTTCGATAAATCGAAATGAGTGGTCCCTAATCTGAAGCAGATGCTTTAGACGGGAAAAACCGAACGGTTTAATTTAGAGTACTATTCATTATTAAAATACATATTCAGGAGAGGTGCTGGAGTGGTCGAACAGGACGGTCTCGAAAACCGTTGTACCCTTTGGGTACCGTGGGTTCGAATCCCACCCTCTCCGCAAAGAAAAGACGTCTGATTAACGGCGTCTTTTTTTCTGTCTTAATGACCGGACAGGATGGTCTCGCCACGGTTCTCCGCGGAAGCGGAGAAATAGTGGTCCCTAATCTGAAGCTTTAGCTTCAGCCGGGCCACGATGAAATGCGGAATGCATTTCAAGTGATTCTGTAAAAAACTGTTGCCCCGCTTTGATGGGGCCGTGGATTTCACAGGAGGTGACCGCTTGCCGCCCCGCGGGATCGAGATGAATCCACCCCTCTCCGATATTCGAGGAATACGAGAAATTGACTCCGGCTGATAACAGGCGGATGCTCGAGACCAAGAAGGGGCAGGAGCTTAGAGAAAAGATGAACCGGATCTGGAAGTTGTATAGTCGCTGAGTTAAAGTAGAGAGAAAGGTTCAGACCGATCTCAATGAAAGGGAAACCAAGGAATTGGCGATCGAATCCGTTGCTCATGATACAAATATAAGTATTGGATTAATAAAAGCAATTATAAGGGGAAATAGATAAAAGTGATCTCTTACTTATCTTGAGTATGTTATTGCAATTATACCAACTACAATAAATAATGCTCCTAATATCACATAAAAAAAAGCCTCTACCCTTACGCACTGTAAACACCATTAAAAACGCGCCGTATAAATCAAAGATTATCCCTACAGTACTAACAATTATTCCTTGAAATTTGGCAGGAGGCTCACCGTAAGTATAACCTAGAAATAAAACTATAGCCATAAAGCAGAAGGCAAAAATTAAATATCCCAAATCAAAACCTTCAAAATCATCTCGATCCATGATGTGTTTTCCTACAATAATTTATTTCTTACAATAATCCAACTTTGTTTACCTATCAATAACCCAATAATGATAAGTAGGAAATTTAAGAAGAATATAATGAAAACATTTTTTAGTATTAACAATATTCTTTAATAATAAAAAAATAACCACAAGTTGTGACCTCTCAATCACCACTGAGCCCATTTATTTTATACTCATACTTCACAAGTATTAACAGGTAATGGTTAGGGCTGGTCTCCCCCCGGCCGGCCCAAATCTACCAAAGATAGGAGATTTTATGAAAGGAATCTTTTGAGTATTCAAATCAACTGCCAGACTATACTAATACAGAGTTAAATTCACCTCCGGATGCAGATTGCAGTCATCACTCCGGCAATAATAAACCACTTGAATATACCCAAATTCCTAAGTTATTATCTGTCAATTACTTTGTTGAAACAGCAGTTTCATTTTGCAGACTATTTGCAATTATGATAGTATATTTCCTATTTTTAGTAACAATACCAAAGAAACAAGTCGAAGCTATCTAACCTCAGCACAATAATACTTATCTTAATTTGGCACTGTTTTTGCAAATCATATGCAGAATATCAAACCGATCCGGTGTATAATGTACATTGGATTTTGGTTAATTTTAGTTTCAGATAATATGTGTTTTGTTATTATTATAAAAGTTAATAAGAAATTAATAATTATAAAATTTGAAGCGAAAATATGCAAAATTGGGACTGGAACAACGGTGAAAAGAATATAGCTGATATCGATAAGATCAATCAGCAGTATCCCGGTATTCAGGAATTTGTGGTTAGCCCTGACGGAGAGAGCATTGCGGCGGTAGTAAAAAAGGGCACCGATGAATTCACTGCGTTGGTCAACGGTGAAGAATGGCCGGACATTTTCGAGAAATTATGGTACCTCAGGTATCTCGGAGACGGCAGACTAACTGGACTTGTCCGGATAGACGACCAGTGGACTCTCGCTGTAGACAAGGTGCCATGGGATGAGCGGTTCTATTTCGCATGGGATCCGAAAGTCAGCGCGAACGGTGAATCAATAGCGATACTTTATAAGCGGGATGATATGTGCGGTATCTGCATGAATGACAAACCCTGGGAAGAAGGTTTCCTGATGATCAGGGAATACTGTATAAGTCCGGATGGTAAACATACAGCTGCAACTGTGCAGGTACAGGCCCTGAAGGAAGCAGATATATTTGGATATTTTGAGGGAGTCTGGTCTGTTGCGCTGGACGGAAAAGCATGGGATGAGAAATTCGTGAATACGTGGGCCCCGGTCTTCAGCGATGACAGTTCTTCTGTTGCTGTCGAGATCAGAACGGATATCTGCGATTATTCGATTGCAAAGAACGGAAAAACATGGGCGGAATCATTCGGATGTGTATGGGAACCGGTTTTCAGACCCGGAAACGGGAGTGTTATCGTACCTGTCCGAACTGGTGGAGCGTGGACACTGGCAGAAGAAGGGAAAATTATCTGGAACAGCCGTTTTACACAGATGTGGAAGCAGAAATTCAGCCCTGATGGTAAAAAGTTAGCCGTCGTGGCAGCTCCTGAGATGGGAAGATGGACTATAGTAGTTGATGATAAACCCTGGAATTCGCGGTTCAAGGAGATGGTGATGGAGCCTGTATTCTCTCCGGACAGCGGCAGCACAGCAGCCCTTGTTAAGGATGACGGCCGATGGTCAATTGCAGTCGATGGAAAGGTCTGGAACGAGTTCCATGATATGCTTTGGGATCCGGTATACAGCCCGGATGGGAAAAACGTATTCGCAAAAGCTCAAGACGGTGGAAAGTTCTATCTCATAACTAACGGAAAAAGATATAAAGATACCTATGAAATGATTTGGGATCCGGTCTTCAGTCCTGACGGTTCACAGGTCATGCTCAGATACATAAAGGATGGAAAATACATCCGGAAAATAGCAAAGATCGAGGATTTGATCTAGTAAACAATATAAAAAGGGAATATAAATGTACGATTTTGCCCGCGGCCCCCTGGTCTGGATTGCTTTTATCGTTTTTTTTGGAGGAAGTCTTTATCGAATTATTTCAACTATCCAGATGGCAAAGAAAGAGAAAGTAGTTATACCTTATATGAGCTTCAAGTACGGGATGAGGTCAATTCTGCACTGGCTGACTCCGTTCGGTGCCAGGAATATGAGGCTCAGGCCGGTCTTCACGATCCTGACATATCTTTTCCATGTATGCCTGATAATCACACCTCTTTTTGCATTGGGACATACAATATCCTGGCGTGAATCCTGGGGCATAGGAATAATCTCACTTCCCGAGAATCTGACCAACATCATGACAATATATGTTATTCTCTGCGGGTTATTCTTAATACTCAGAAGAATCGGAGATCCTACTGTCAGGAATGTTTCAGATTACAAGGATTTTGTACTTATCCTGATGGTATTGGCGCCGTTCGCTTTCGGGCTGCTTGCATACTACAGACTATTTGATTACAACACTATAATTATCCTGCATATATGGACGGGGGCGATATGGCTGATGGCAATTCCATTTACTAGGATCAGCCATATGCTGTTTTTCCCGCTAACCCGGGCTTATATGGGAAGTGAATTCGGACTTGTCCGGAATTCGAGAGACTGGTAATTATAAAATAAAGGAGAACCTTTGAACATCAAAGAAACACCTGAAATGAAGGTTGAGGATCCGGGAATAGATGATGCGTGTAATAGACTAACCCCGGATAAGATAGAGAAAGTTGTAAATCATGTTTTCACAAAGGAAGCATCTGCCCGCCTGAAAGTATATATTGAAACCTGCGTTCACTGTGGTTTGTGCGCTGAAGCATGTCACACATATTTATCCAGGAACAAAGATCCACAGTTTGCTCCGGTTGCAAAAGTCAAGAATACCATCTGGGAATTGATGAAACATAAAGGCCGTGTGAATGGAGAATTTGTCAGGAATATGGCACGGATCGCTTTTACGGAATGCGGTGCATGCAGAAGATGCAGCATGTATTGCCCGTTCGGGATAGATATTTCCTATCTGATCATACTGGTAAGGCGAATCTGCAATTTGCTCGGAGTAGTTCCCCAA
>JANQEH010000116.1 GCA_028278455.1 bacterium | reverse complement strand
AACGAAATTCCATCGGCAGAACTGCTCAGGATCAGGATAATCCCTGAGAACGATAATATAATTCCAATCCAGGTTATTCTCTTTACAGTTTCAATCTTAGAAATTATGCTGATTATTGCGACAAACATAGGCACGGTCGAATACATCAGCGATGAATTCCCTGCCGTTGTGAAATCGATCCCGTAAATAAAAGCTATCTGGAGAACCGTATTGCCGGTAAACGCAAGAAAAAGCAGCCTCTTGAAGTGTTTTCGAATAAAATCGTAATCACGGATAAAGAAATGATAATAGACCGAGAGGACAATAGACGATCCGATAAACCTCAGAGTATTGAATGCGATAGGAGGTATCTCTTCAAGTGCGAGTTTAACCGCAGTAAAATTGAATGCCCATATAAATGCGACCGACAGGAGCAGAAGATCTACAAACGGTATTTTCTTGTTGTATGTTTTCAACAGGTTCTCATCAATAATTCGGATCGATCATTCTAGATCATACACTTAAATGACCTTTCTGTTCAATAAAATGGTCTGAATGCATAAAATAATATCAATCCCGTTGATTTATCGAGTAGTATTTGAAAACAGGAAACGGGATTCTTTTATTCTCAACACCTCTAACCTTAAGGTATTCATCAAAGTAATTCCAAACTACCAGCCCATCATCAGATTCCGGTTCCAGCATATAGAATACAAGGCTTGCAAGGGGTTGTGCCATATCAACATAATAAGATCCTTCCGGCAGATTCAGCGATCTCGAAACAAATGAGCCCTTCATGCTGACTAATCTATGTCCCTGGTATTCCCGGGAAGACTGCTGAAATGATTCAATAATGAATTCTTCACCTTCAGCAGATACGTTGCTTTCAAGAGTTTTTACATCAATCCCGTGCATCATTAGTTTATCAGCTATATTCGAGAGTTCAGCCGGGAAAATGTAGCCTCTTGGCACTGCTCTCTCAACATCGGGCTCGAACCATCCCATGTTCTGAACACCGGGTATCTCGACCAGCTCATCTGTCGCTCTCCACCTTACACGTCCACTTGTTGAATCTGTTTGTTCCGTATATTTATACGTCAATAAAGTAAAAGGGTCGCCATACGGAATAAGCCTGTGCTTCACGCCCATTGTGAATGTCCCTGCATTCTCAACTACATTTCGGACGGTCTCTTCAGCCGCTCTTCTATTGGTCTCCCTCATATCTCTACCATGCTTATTAGTATATTCGAGGATCTCGGATGTAAATGCTTTTGCAGATAGGATCCTTTTATCGAATGGATCATAAGCGAATGTCTCGCTCAGGATTCCCATCATGTTTCTCAATCCGACATAATTCATCATAAATCTCGGTTGATAAAGAATGCTCCATAGATCCCATGTTTTGGGGGGCCATTCCTGGCCGCCTCTTCCTCCGATCCTGAATCCACCATATAGATACATATCAAGATCGTATTCTTTTTTTACCGATTCCCTGATATACGGAAGCATGGTATCCATTACGTATTCACTCGTCGCGGTATGGCCTGCCGAAGGATAATTCGGTGCGTAGGTCAGAGAATAACCGTGCATTGTTCCGTTAGTTGTATGCAGGTCAACCAGCAGTACCGGATCCCATTTGATCAGAACATTCTTGAGAAGCCCCTGTGTTTCGACACCTTCGGCCTTAATACCATCACGGTTAAGGTCAAGTCCCTGTCCGTTCGATCTCTGACCCGCAAGCTTAGGGCTTCCGTGCTGAGATCTTCTGCTGTCTTCGCTCATATTATCGTTCCCGTCAGCGTTATAGATGGGAGATATCAACAGAATCTGATCGTCAAGAAGATGTTTCTTATCCCCGTAAAGGATATCTCTCATAATCAGCAGCAACGCTTCCTTACCCTCTACCTCTCCCGCATGGATATTGCCCTGGACGTAAATGACAGGCTTTCCAGAACTTACTGCTTCCCCAGGGGTTGTTATCTTGGGTTCAGCGAGTACAACAAGGGGAACTTCCCTGCCTTCAACACTAACAGCCATAATTTCAACATGAACCTTAGAGCTTTTCATTTCTTTGATTGTATTTACAAACTGCATCACATCGGCGTGAGTCGATGTAGCCTCATAATTTGTCTTTTCAGGGACTATTAAAAGTTCTTCAGGTATGTTCTCTGCGCAAGAGATCAACAATATTGCAGCCAGTATCAATATACCTGTTACAGGTCTAATAAATGATATTTTCATTGTGGTTCTCCCTGGTATAAATAAACGGATTCGATATACTAATACTAATACAACTATGAGGGAATTATATTTTATAATAATCCGGAATAAGTAAATTATATGCGGTATATAGTTCAACAGTGGTGCAGATCAGTCTGAATCCGGCAGAATAGCCTTTATATTCTCTTCCCACCATGATTCAAGAGTCTCGCCATTGTCTTTATCAACAAAAGGTTCACCATCTACCCTTTTCACAACTTCACCTGAAGGATCGAAGAATAGCGTTGTAGGCCTGCCTCTCAGAAATTCAAATATCTGAAGGATCTCTTTCTCTTTATATATGAAATTCGGATAGTCTACACCCAATTCCTGCAGTTTCGGTTCAACAACGCTTATCCCCTGGACATCCGTCGCTATTCCCCAGACTTCGAGTCCCTGATCTTTATATTTATTATAGAGATCATTTATAACCGGGATCTCTTTAATGCATGGGCCGCACCAGGTCGCCCAAACATTTATCACAACGCCTTTCCCCCTCAGGTTTTCAAAGGTCTTCTTTTCACCTTTTATATCAGTAAGTGTGAAAAAGAATTTATTATCCTCAACCTTGAAACCTTCTACTGACAGACCCGGATCACGGCCGCAGGAAGAGAGTAAAGCTGGTAGAAATACTGCTAATAATAATAGAGATGATCTTTTGTACATTTTAGTCTATCCTATTTTTTGCAGAAATGGAAACCATTGATTAAGATAACTGGAAAGAACCGTAAAAAAATCAAAGAATATCAAGACACCGATAATGATCAGGAAAACACCGGAAACGATCTCTATCTTTCGCATGTGTTTTTTCATTCTGTTGAAGTACCCTATAAACCTGTCTGTTGCTATCGCAGTCAGGAAAAAAGGCAGTCCAAGTCCCAGTGAATACATGGAAAGCAGAAAAATCCCCTGTCCCACGTTTTCCTGAGTGGCAGCTATAGCAAGTATTCCCGAGAGTATAGGCCCCAGGCATGGGCTCCAGCCGAATGCAAATGCCATTCCTATCAATAAAACACTAATCAGGCTCATCTGTTTCTGTTGTCCGGAGAATCTCTTTTCATACAGCAGGAACTTGAGTTTAAAAACTCCCATAAGATGAAGACCGAATATGACTATCACCACTCCAGCAACTTTCCTGATTATATGCATCTTAGTCAGCAGCAGCTTTCCCATATAAGTAGCAGATGCTCCAAGTAAAACAAAAATAATCGAAAATCCGACAATAAAAACTAGAGAGCTGATGACCACTTTAGATCTGGTCTTTGCGCTGCTTTCCATTGTCATTTCCTGCAATGATACACCTGACATAAATGAGATATAAGCCGGCACAAGGGGTAGAACACAGGGAGAAATGAATGAGATTAATCCTGCTGCAAAAGCTGCGAATATGGATATATCTGGCATTTGGTCTTCTCTTATTTTTAACTAAAGCATTTAATTTCATCCTAATTAACAGTACGCATGCTTATATAGTTCCGTAATCAATTTACATGTATGTACAGTTATCGAGATTAGAATATATTAATTAAGCAGGTTATGTACAAGAGTAAAATATGTGAAGAAATATCATTCCTGCGAAGGCTTGTCTCTGCGCTGTCTAAACC
>JANQEH010000096.1 GCA_028278455.1 bacterium | reverse complement strand
TACCGTGCTCATCATGGATGGTGAGTTTCCAGAGCCCGCCTCCTGCCGATCCCGCATAAAGTATGTCAGGATTATCGGGGTGCACGGCAAGGGCGATAGTCCTGCCACCCTGGTTAGCGGGACCGATAGACTCCCACGGCTCACCCGGATCAGGTTCTCCGGACTGTATGGCAGAACTTTTCATAAACCTGTACGCTTCAAAGAATCCGGAGGGTTTAACATCAAAGGATGGATATCCTTTCTGAACATCCTGAAACGCTTTCTCAGGTCCGGCTTGAAATTGTGGTGGATGTCCGCGGTTTTCAGAGCAACTAATGAAACAACAGACGATTAACATCAACAGTAAGCAGAGCTCAACTGGAATTCGGAATTTAAGCGGCAGCATCACTTCATCCGATTTTAGAGGAGTTATTAGGAAAGTGTTATTTTTTTGAATATTGCAAAGAATTTAACACAAATATCTTCAGGATACAACTACTATTTTTAAAATCTGTTATTTTACGAGAGATTCGCTTATCGTTTTGGACAAAGTGTGTATTCTGAAAGGTTTTTGCAGGAACTCAACATTACCGGATTTGAGGATCTTCTCTGTTTTCCCCCGGTTGGAATATCCGCTTGCCAGAACTATCTTTACATCAGGATTAATCTTCTCAAGCCTGGTTTTTGTTTCCTGCCCATCCATATGAGGCATAATGAAGTCGAGCAGGACAAGATCGATTTCTTCTGATCTTTCTTTGTATATTTCAACCGCTTCTATGCCGTTACAAGCGAAAATAGTGTGATATCCAAGGTTTGTCAGCATTTTTGACGTTGTATTCCGAACAATTTCTTCATCATCAACGATCAATATAGTTGAGTCGCCTTTGTACAGTTCTCCTGACTCATAGTTGTCGTCCGTCTCGTCCGCATCACATGCAGGGATACAGAGTATGAACTCGGATCCTTTACCCGGACTACTTTCTACAAAAACATATCCGTTATGGTTCTTAATAATTCCATAAACGGTAGCAAGCCCCAGGCCCGTACCTTTATCGACATCTTTTGTTGTAAAGAACGGTTCAAATATCTTACTTTTTATTTCATCTGGGATGCCTACACCTGAATCTCTGACAGATACCCGGACATAATCCCCGGACTTTATTCTGAGTTCATTATCACTTTCCTGATCATCCATATACACATTATCAGTCGTGAGTCTCAATCGTCCTCCATCCGGCATTGCGTCTCTTGCGTTTATCAGCAGGTTTGTAAAGACCTGATCCATCTGGTTTCTGTCTGCTTCTACAAGGTGAATATCATCCTTAAGGTCGAAAACGACTTCCACCCGCTTATCAAATATTTTTTCGGAGACATTTACAGTATCCGTTATTACTTCATTTAAATCGAGTGAAACCGGATTATACTTACCGCCGCGGGCAAATCCCAGTAACTGTTTCGTCAGATTCGCAGCTCTTTCAGCTCCTTTCATAATGTAGCCGGCCGCTAGACTATCTTCTGAACCGGTTTCTTTCAGGTTAAACTGCAGCAGTTCAGCGTATCCGAGGATTCCTGTGAGAATGTTGTTAAAATCGTGCGCTATTCCGCCTGCGAGACGTCCTATCGATTCCATTTTTTGTGCCTGAATCAACTGTTTCTCAAGCTGTCGACGCCCTTCTTCGGCCTGTTTCTGGTTAGTCTGGTCGAGGGTTATGCTGCAAATTGCATATGTTTTGTCATCAGCATCTTTTAAGGGGAATATCGTCGTGAGAAAATAGCGCACTTTTCCATCCCGTTCAGCAAAGGTCTCACTAAACGTGTGGGCAGCGTCTTCATTCAGAACCCGAATACTTTCCGACACGTATCTGTCCGCGAGATTCTGCTCAAGAATGTCATAAATCTTTTCGCCAATGATAAACTCACTTTTGACATTCAGAACGGATTCGTATTTACGGTTCACCAGAACATACCTGTGATCAAGGTCCAGAATACACACAAGAGCATGCGCGTTGTCCATGATCGATTGGAAACGTTTCTGGTTTTCTTTAAGTTTTGACGCTATATATTCGCGCTCGATTTCAAGAACCGTTTTAGCAGTAATGGACCGTAACACTGATATTGTGCTTTCATCCGGCTCGTACTTTCTCCGGAAAACGCAGCATATAAAGCCGAGAAGCTTCCCTTCGGATTTCAAAACCATACTGCATATACTTTCAGCGTTCAGTTCTTTCAGAAGTGTACTTCCGCTGAAGTGATCGGTAACATTTTCGGGTATAATATACAGGTCTCTGCCCATTTCCAGGGAACATGGAAAATCTTGCTGAGAATATGACTTTGATTCAACATAAGTATTGTCAGTATAGTTCGAAAATGTCTCGAATCTGCGCTCATCGTTAATTTTTCCTATCATAACAGAGTCAGCCTTCAGCCAATGAGCCAATGACTCTGTCACCGTGTCAAAGAAGCTCTGCCCTTCTGTTTCGATTGAGCTTTTAATAAGCGCCTGCAGCGCCTTCTCAGATGCAGTTCTTTTCGTAACATCCTTAAAGATACATGCAACCCGATTTTTCTTTGGACTGTATGCCGTTATCTCGAAATGTTTATTGAATTCAGGGGAAAAAGTCGTAAAATATGTGTATTCTCCTGTAAGCGCCACATCATTGAATTCATCAAACCATAAATATTTTTTTGCCCTGTGTCCATCTCCGGATAACAGATATTCTTTGGAAACCTTGAAGAGCTTTTCGAAAGCTGGATTAATATCGATGTATTTATAATTAACCGGATTTCCTTCATCATCAAAGATAATTTCGTGCAAAGCAAATGCATCCGACATCTGGTTAAAAAGCAGTGAGTATTTTTCACGGCTTTCTATCAGTTTCATTTCAGAGCGAACACTGTCAGTTACCTCATCGCAAATGACGCAAATCCTGTTTTCAGGGAGAGGAAAAGCCTTAAACGAAAAATGATCGTCGGTTAAACTGCAGAATTTCTTGTTCGGCTCGCTATTCACCGCTGAGCTGCCGGTGCGGACAATTTCAGCAAAAGTCTTTTGAACATCTGCAGTAAACAGTTCAGGAAAAAGTTCAGATATAAATTTTCCCATGCACTGCTGTTTCGTGGTTTTAAGTATACTTTCCGCCTCACTGTTTAAATCGATCAGCTTGAGTGAATCATCGTGGTTGTCATCCTCGAGCTTGAAGATAAGTATACCCGACTCGATTTTGTCCAGTACATCCGCAGAGTTGCTGAGCAGCGTACCGGCTTTTACCCTGTCTTCAATACCGGATCGAGCCTGGAAATACAACATTCCCAGCAGCAGAAAACCGATCATTCCAAATACGGCAACATATTGCAGATGATCCCGGACATGGTTTTCAGAAATAACCAGATATTCAGCAAGAGATACCGAAACACTAATTCCGCCATGGATATCACCAACATTATACCCCTGGTCTCCGTGACATTTCAGGCAGCTTATGTCGACCGTTATCGGCATTATGAGCCGCACTTCTTCACCGGGAATTACAGATGTGACCGGCCCGCTGCCATTCTCAAATGATTCAAGCGCCCTGCGTTCCCACTCATTTGGGACATTTGACGGATTCAATGGATTCAGACTTGTTATCCTGATCTTAGAGAATGATCCATCATTCTGTTCACTAAAATCATAGATATCCCTCATCATTCTGGCTGGATTCAAGCGTGTATTATCTCTACCAGTCTCATTACTGATATCTTTATCAGATATTATCCGGTATTGATCGGAGGGTGTAGATTCCGAAGTGAGGCCGTCTACTTCACCGTGGATTGAGAAAAATTTTCGAGTGAGGATATCTCTTGTGCAGGAATCTCTGGCTTCTTTCAGTGCGAGTTCAGTTGCCAGGTCCAGGCCTTCATGCCTGATCAGTATTATTACAGTTACTACTACAGCGATCCAGATTGCCGTCAGACAAGCAGTCCAGATATTCAACGACTTGATTGTTCCGAGCCATCCCTTTCCAGCTACTTCAGACATGACAGGATTTATTACTCTGTACTCATCAAGATTCATTCCAGCCTCAAAATCACAACAACAAACTCCCCGCAGCCCATTCCGCATCACAGATGTAAAATGTAACAAGTCAATCTCAGCATTTCAAGAGAATCATTCCATAATCTGGACTCAGGATTAAAAATAATCTCCATACTGTATAAATTATTTGCACTTAAGGCAGCAACAACTCTAAAAGAACAGAACCTTCAGTTTCATGAAGATCTTTTTCCAGGAAATGTACCGCGTTCAGAGTTCTAGTTAAAAATTGCAACAAATAGTGAAAACTGACCGTATAATCCATTAGTTCTAGTTTATAGAAGATTTTTCATATATTTTTTTACCTTTTTCTTCTATTTAATAGAAGATTTTAAAAGCCGGAGAATCCATGAAACTTTTATCACGCCAGGAGGAAATTGTCCTGCTTTCGATATGGAAGCTTGGAGACAATGCCTATGGTGTTTCGGTCAGGGAGTTTATTTCGGAACTGACAGATAAATACTGGTCGATAGGTTCCATCTATGTCCCTCTTGAACGATTAACCGAAAAATCGATGATCGAAGCATACCAGGGTGAGCCGTCAATGAAACGAGGCGGCAGAAGAATACGATATTACCGCATAACAACGAAAGGAATGGAAGCGCTGAGCGAAATCCGCAAATTGCAGAATTCTCTCTGGGAAGGTTTTCCCGGTCCGGCTGCTTCATGAGTAGAAATGAATCTGCGACCACCTAAATATGCCT
>JANQEH010000055.1 GCA_028278455.1 bacterium | reverse complement strand
AAAAAGACAGTTTTTCATGTCCATAGTGAGAGATATTTCAAAATTCAGATCTGCTGAAGACAGGTTGATAAAATACAGGGATAAGCTTGAAGACCTTGTCGAAGAACGAGCAAGGGAAATAATCCAGGCTAATAAAAAGCTTCAGCAGGAAATTATAGAAAGGATTGAGGCTGAAAAGGCTCTCCGTGAACAGAATGATTTCAATTATGCCGTTTTTAATAATAATCCGATTCAGACTATAATTGTCAATCGTGAGGGCAAGATCACCAATTATAATCTGGCTAAAAGAGAATCAGGGGATAGAATACCGGGTATCGGCGAGGTAATGTATAAGGATTTTGCGGGAAACCATGAATCAAATATGTATGCAGAATTAATGGATTGTATAAATACCGGTAGAGTTAAAAGCTTCAAAGAACTTAAATACAGAGAGAAATATCTTTCAATAACGATTGCACCATTCTCCAAAGGAGCAATTATTACATCGATAGATATTACTGAACAGAAAATTGCCGAGCAGGCCCTGAATAAGAGTGAAGAAAAATACAGGACATTGTTTGAAACCTCAAATGATCTGATCTTTACTGAAGATTTGTACGGTAAGTTTACTTTTACAAATAAGGTATTTGAGAAGATTCTTGGATACACTGATGAAATGCTGATCGGTATGGGTTTTAAAAATCTTGTGCATGAAAAGGATCTGGAGAAAGTCGAGGCGCAATTAGAGAGGGTAAGAAGTGGATCGGCAGTAAATGATCTTGAGATAATACTGAAAACGGTAACAGGAGGTGAAATATCAGTTCTTGGAGGGATTTCACCAGTATTTGATTCAAAAAATAATGTAGTCATGATAAGCGGTATTATCAGGGATATTACTCATCGAAAAAGGATGGATGTAATAAAGGATGTTCTTTTAAGGATTTTGGAGGCCAAAGCAAAGACCAGAACCCTGAAAGACCTTCTGATGAATATCCATAACGAGATTAGTAAACTGATGGATGCAAAGAATTTTTACGTGGCATTATACAACAATGAAGATGATACCTATGAATTTCCCTATCACGTTGACGAACATTATACAATTGATACCAGTAAGCCTGTTAAAATTGGAAAAAGTTTCACAGAATTTGTCAGAAAGAACAACATGCCAATGCTGCTTGATAGAGATCAGGCTCAGGAATATCTGAAATCAAATAAGGTCAAGCTAATAGGTGTCAGGTCTGAATCATGGATGGGAGTTCCTTTAAATGTGAATAAGGAGACAATCGGTGTTGTCGCTGTTCAAAGTTATACAAATCCTTTAGCGTACTCCCAAAATGACCTGGAATTAATGACACTAATCTCGGAACATCTTGCACTTGTAATTGAAAGAACAAGGAGTGAGGATGCGCTTATAGAAAGCGAGATAAAATACAGAGACCTGGTTGAGAAATCAAATCTTGCCATATCAATTGAAGATGTTGACGGAAGAATATTGTTTGCTAATGAAAACCACTCTGAAGTCTTTGGTTATTCGCAGGAAGAGCTGAAGAAATTGACAGTAAGAGACTTTATTCTCCCGGAGGATCATGAAAGGATAATGAAATATCATGTAGCACGGATCAAGGGTAAAAAAGCCCCCAGCAGATACGAAGCAAGGGGAATCAGGAAAAACGGTACAATAATCGATACAGAAGTAGACTCAGTGGTCCTTAAACAGGGAGACAGGATTATAGGGACCCGGACATATATCAGAGATATAACTGAACGAAAAAGATCGGAAAAGATAACAACCGCATTAAACGAAATATCAAAGGCATCTGTGGCTGTAACGAAAGTGGATGAACTTTATCCGCTGATACATAGATCGTTAAGTAAGGTTATCGATACAACTAATTTTTTTATCGCGTTATATGACAAAGAACAGGATATTATTCATTTTCCTTATATGGTTGATGAGAAGGATGGCAATGTTAAACCTATGAAAGCTTCTGATTCGATGTCTGGTACTGCGCATATTATAAATACGGGAAAAGCCTTTTTCAATACAGAGGATACGTATAAGAAAAAGCTGAAAAAAGGAGAGCTGAAAAAGCACGGTTCATCCTCAAAAGTCTGGGTAGGAGTCCCGCTTAAGACAAAAGGAGAAGTTATCGGAGCAATGGTTGTTCAGAGTTACAGGGATAAAAATACATTCTCAGAAAAAGATATTCCTATCCTCGAGATTGTTGCCGATCGTATATCGACGGTGATAGATGGTAAACGCGCCGAAGAAGCCCTTAGAAGAAGTGAGGAAAAATACAGGGTACTCGTCGAATCTGCAAATGATGCAATATTTGTTATCGACAGGAATGGGCTGTTCCAGTCTGCTAATAAAACATCCGCAAAAATTCTCGGTACTACTGTCAAAGACCTACTGGGTAATAATATTTTTGACTACCTGCCTGAGGGAATAGATAAAGAACAGGTAAAGAGATACGCAAATGTTTTTAAGTCAGGGAAATATACCCGGATCGATGAATTCTATATCCCATTCAGGGCTGATAAGAAATGGTTCAGTATTATCCTTACACCAATTAGAGACAAAACCGGTACTGTAGCTTTTATGTCAAGTATAGCGAGGGATATTACTAAACTCAAAAAAGTGCAGGAATCACTTGAAAAATACCAGTCAGAACTTGAATATATGGTTGAGCAGAGAACAAAAGATGTTGAACAGAAGGAAAGGGAATTAAAAGCACTGCTTGATAACATTACTGATGAAGCATGGTTAAAAGATTCGAGGTCCAGATATATAATAGTTAATAAGGCATTCTCTGATTACTGTAAGATCCCTCAGGATGAAATGAAAGGGAAAAATGATTATGATGTTTATCCCTCAAAGATAGCAAAAGAATACAGAAACGAAGACAGAAAAATTCTCGAAACAGGAGAGACCTTAAGATTTGATTATTCATTTTTTGACAGTAAAAACAAATTTCGAGCATTTGAGACTATAAAAAATCCTATCTACGGCGAAAATAATAAGATTATAGGTACAGTAGGTATATCGAGAGAGATATCAGAAAGAAAACTGGCTGAGGAGGCTTTAAGAGAGAAAGAAGAGAGGTTTCGGGCATTGTTTGAAAACATGAGCGACGGTGTTGTGATTTACAAATCAGTGGAAAACGGAAAGAACTTCGAGATACTTGATGAGAATAAGGCATTCAGGAGGATGACGCGTACCCAGAGAAAGAAGATCAAAGGTAAGTACATCACTGACATTTTGCCAAACATTAAGAAGGCGGGTGAGTTCGACCAGATATATGATGTCTGGTATAAAGGTAAAGCCAGTACCATCCCGTCTGGTCGATATAAAGACGACAATATCGATATCTGGACAGAAAAATATATTTACAGACTTCCATCGGATGAAATTGCAGTATTCTATAATGATATCACGGAGAAAATCCACGCTGAAACAGCATTGAGAGAATCACAGCAGCAGCTGCATCAGTCGCAAAGATTGGCGGCCACAGGAAGGCTTGCGGCGAGTATAGCTCACGAAATAAACAATCCTCTCCAGGCTATAGCGTTCAATATAGGTTTTCTTGAGGAAGCTTTACCATCTGAATTTTCGGAAAAAGAAAGCCTTAAACAGATTGTCAATGGAACTAAAAGGATAAAGGGGACAGTCAAACAACTCCTGGACATTCACAGAAAACATGTCAAGACTCATGAGATGGTCAATATTAATGAGATTATAGAATCAACTCTGGGCTTACTTGAAAACCAGCTTTTTATAAATAAGATCGAAGTGAAAAGAAAACTGGATAAGGATCTTCCACTTATAAATGCACATTCTCAAGACTTGTTTCAGGTGTTTACAAACCTTATATTGAATGCTCAGGATGCTATTGAAGATAAGGGAAAACTCATTGTTGAAACAAAAGTTTTAAAGAAGAAGCTTAAAGTGATTATTGAAGATGATGGGATCGGGATCCGGGAGAAAGATATGGAACATATATTTGAGCCGTTTTATACAACAAAATCCAAGATGCTTGGAACTGGACTTGGCCTTTCCACGACTAAGGGAATAGTCGAAAGTTTCGGGGGGAACATTGGCGTAAGAAGCAAAGAGGGTAAGGGTTCAGTATTTACACTAACTTTTCCCACAGATCAGAAGAAGAGGAAATAAGATGAGTTCAGCAAAGATATTGATCGTTGATGATGATAAGGAAGTTTTGTCCAGCTTCCAGCGTGCTCTTTCATCAGACGGTTATGATATCACTGCCGTCAGCTGCGGCATAAAGGCACTGAATTTGATCAAAAAGAATGAATATAATGTTGTCCTGACAGATATTGTAATGCCGGAAGTAAACGGTGTCAGAATACTTGAGGAGACAAACAGGACTTCTCCGGAAACGAAGGTCATCTTGATAACCGGTTACGGCTCTATCGACACATCAGTTGAGGCATTAAGAAAAAACGCATCCGATTACATTGTTAAACCATGTGATAGGGAAGAATTAAGGATCAGGATAAAAAGCGCAATAGAAAAACAGCAGCTTGAAAAAGAGCTGGTCAAAGCAAAGATTTACAAAAAAACTCTTGAGTCACTGGGGGCTGTGGCTCATGAGATAAATAATCCGCTAACTGCGATTCTGGGTAATGTTGAGATGATTCTTATGGAAATGCCGAAGGACCACGAACTTTACCGGCAGCTGAAGATTATTAATGAAGCAGCGGAAAGGATTGCCGTAATCGTTAAAAAGATGAGGAAAGTCCGGAAACTCGAGACTAAACCTTATACAAAACACTTCAAGATTCTTGATTTTGAAAAAAGCTCAAGGAGAAGTAAATACAGTACAAAAGCTATACTTATAGTCGATGATGAACCGATAATTACCGATTTGTTCAAAATGGTCCTTGTTCGAGAGGGGTATGATACTGATACTGCAGACGGAGGATTGACAGCACTCGATATGATAAAGATCAAGGACTATTCCATTGTGATCCTGGATGTCAGCATGCCTCAGATTGATGGATATGAAACACTCAGAAGAATGAAAAAATTCTACTCGGATATAGATAAGGATATGCCGGCTATTATAATGATAACGGGTTATGATGTTGAGGATATTCTTGATAAATGCAAGAAACTGGGAGCCTTTGCGACTCTGCACAAACCACTTGGTAATGAAGTTCTTCTTGAAACTGTGAAAAGTGCTGAGGAATATATCAGGTCTACTAATTGATTGAGATGACCCAGTTCAGTTCAAATAAAGAATATAGTATCGGAGCATTCTATTGTGATAAATCTAAAGATCATTTTAGTTCTACTATTCTTGAATTCAGCAGTTACCGGGCAGCAGGTAGCTGATTCAACTTTTATCCCTGAAACTCTGGCACCAGCCTTTGAAAAGGGGAAAGGGCCGGTGGTTTATATTGATGAAGCTCATAACAATTTCCATACTGCAGGCGGAAGATTTCAAGTTTTCGCAAGGCTTCTTGAGGCGGACGGTTATAATGTCAGGCCTTCTGTTGAGAAGATAAATCCTGATATATTTGGCGATTGCAATATATATGTAATCTCAAACGCTATTGCTGATGAAAACGTAGAAAACTGGGATAAACCTAATTATTCAGCATTTACAGAGCGGGAAGTTAGAGTATTAAATAAGTGGGTAAAGGATGGAGGCTGCCTACTGCTGATAGCGGACCATATGCCCTGCCCCGATGCATCGGAGAAGATTGCATTATCATTCGGAGTTGAAT
>JANQEH010000050.1 GCA_028278455.1 bacterium | reverse complement strand
TTTCAGCGGATCTTTAAATCGATCAACAGCCGTCAGAGTGGCTTTGGAATCCGGACGGATCACGGGATTTTTTTCTTTAATATATATATAATAAAATATAGATAATTTTTCTAAATGCAAAATAGAAACTCTATTTTATTTTTTTAACCGGATACTTTACCGGATTACGTGAAAAAATAATAAAGAATTTCATAATTATCTCCGGTTTCTGAAACAAATAGAATGGTTATGCCGTATAATCATTTGTTTCAGAATCCGGAGATAATAATTTGCAGGAGAATATTATGAAACTACTGACCAGGCCTGAGGAACTTGTTCTTCTGGCAGTATGGCGGCTGCAGGACAGCGCATATTGTGTTCCGATCCGGGAACAGTTGATGAGAGTAACAGCGAGAGAATGGTCTTTCGGTGCAATATACGATCCGCTGGACAGGCTTGAAAAGAAAGGTCTGCTCGCCTCTTATCAAAGTGAACCGACTCAAAGCAGAGGAGGGAGAAGTAAACGGATCTACAAGTTAACAAAAAAAGGTCTTGAAGCATTGATTGAGATCAAAAGCGTTGAAGAGGCAATGTGGGAAGGAATATCTAAACCTTCTCTGAAAAAGCAGCTATGATAGAAAAGAAAAATAATGCAGAACCACCCCGTTCGGCTCAAAATTTATTAGAGAAAATTTACCGGGCTAAAAAAAAATACCACAGAACCGGGGACCTGAATGAAGTTTTCTACGATAAAGTGGATAACGGACGTGTTTTTTCTGCATGGTTATGGTATTGGAGTCAGGTAATTAAAGCAGTATACTATTCAACCAGAAATTTGTTTTACTGGAAGTCAAATATGTTAAAGAACTATCTGAAAATCGCATTGAGGAATATTCTGAAGCAAAAGATGTACTCAGTCATTAATATATCCGGACTTGCCCTTGGAATGGCGGCAGCCTTTCTTATTCTGATCTGGATCAATGATGAGATCAGCTTCGATAATTTTCATGAAAATGGAGACAATATCTACCGTATTGTCGGCAGAACTGAGAACGGGATCTATTCAGTCACCGACGGCGCATTTGGAGCAGCGTTGAAAAAAGACCTTCCGGAGGTTTCTGAATTTACAAGAGTTTTCCCGGCGAACAGGAGACTGCTGACTTCCAATAACAAGAGCAATTATTATATAGAAAGAGCTGTCGATCCGTCGTTTTTCAGGATTTTCAGTTTTCCCTTTCTCAAAGGCGATCCGGTTTCTTCACTTTCTGATCCCGGATCGATCATAATTTCAGAGAGGATTTGTAATGATCTGTTCGATGGCGAAGATCCTATCGGCAAGACAGTTATTTTAAGCGGAAATACGAATCTGATCATTACCGGACTGATTAAAGATGTACCAAAAAATTCACATCTTGAATTCGATTATCTTCTGCCGATTTCAGACAATATGCCTGAGAGATTCTTTTCATGGGAAATGCTGATCTGGCATACATATCTGCTTATGCAGGATAACTCAGATATGGTTGAACTGGAAAAAAAGGTTAACGATTGTTATTCCGATAATACTGGAAATTCCAGGACATCCTGGATACTCCAGCCGCTTGAGGATATTCATCTCCACTCCACGGGGTATCAATATGATGAGGCTGTAAAAGGGGATATAAAGGATGTCTATTTCTTTTTTTCACTTTCCGTATTTATCATTCTTATCGCATCTATCAATTTCGTAAATTTATCGACTGCCCGCTCTGCCGCAAGAGCCCGGGAAGTCTGTATGAGAAAAGTGTCAGGTGCAAAGAGAAGTGAGATCATTATGCAATTCTTTGGAGAATCGATCTCACTTACTCTGATCGCTATGTTGATTTCAGTTCTTCTTGTATTCACGGTATTTCCATATTTTGCCGGAATAACGGGGAAGTCAATTTCTGCCGGAGAAGCATTTAATATGAAAAACATATCAGGAATACTCCTGATAGCTTTGTTCTCAGGTCTGTTTTCAGGAATTTATCCCTCATTGTATATGTCTTCTTTTCAACCGGTAAAAGTCTTGAAGGGGGTTATAAGCGCAGGTAGAAGCAGATCTGTTTTCAGAAAAGCCCTTGTTGTAATACAGTCAGCACTTACTGTAACACTTGTTATCGGGACAATTATCGTCAGCAAGCAGCTTAATTTTATTCGCAATATTGACCTTGGTTTTAATGAGAAGCAGATAATATACTTCGAGCTGAGGGCAGGTGCAATAGAGAATTTTGACGCCTTCAGTGAAGCGCTGCTTCAGATTCCGGGCGTAAAAGATTACACTGAAGGTTTTGTTCCTTCAGGAATAGGTTCATGGACTACTCCTGCATGGGAGGGCAAACGCCAGAATTTCAGTACTTATATGTACAGGGCATATGTGGCACAAAATTACCTTGATTTTTATGAGATGAATATGGCCAAGGGTAGATTCTTTTCAAAAGATCTGAGCTCAGATACGTTAAATTATGTAGTTAACGAGGCTGCTGTTAGAGCAATGGGAATAGATGATCCGCTTGGAAAAAGGTTTTCGATCCATGGGCGTACCGGCAGCATAATAGGAGTTGTAAAGGATTTCCATTACAGATCTCTTCACAATACCGTAGAACCTTTCATTTTCCTGATGAGTCCTGCCGAAAGATATATGATTAGCGTAAAGCTGTCTCCCGAAGATATAAAAGGTACACTTAGCAGGATCGAGGCGGTCTGGGAAAGGTTCACAGGGGATTTTCCGTTCAATCCGAGATTTCTCGATGAAACAATTGAAGAAATGTATCGCTCCGAAAAACAAGCGGGTGATCTTTTTATGTATTTTACGGGCTTAGCAATATTTATTGCCGGACTCGGTCTTTTTGGGATGGCTTCATATCTTGCTGAACAGCGCACAAGGGAGATCGGTATCAGAAAAGTATTCGGAGCCCAACCGGGACAGGTTGTCAGATTGCTCTCATCAGATTTTACGAAATGGATACTAACTGCAAATATTATCGCATTCCCTGTCGGTTGGTATATGATGGATAAATGGCTTATGGGATTCGCATTTAAAACTGAAATCGATATACTTTCTTTTCTGATAGCAGCGATTCTTTCTTTTGTGGTTGCACTTTCTGCAGTGAGTTTACAATCAATCAGAGCCGCTTCATCGGATCCTGTTAATACTCTTCATCGAGAGTGATTTAATTTTTTTTGTTAATTATATACTGGAGGTATTATACCATGAGAGGACTTATTTGTGTATTTCTAATTAGCGTTCTATTAGGATGTACCGATAACAGCATATCTGTCAATGCGATACCGGAATCGGAGTTCCCCGCTCATTTCGATCTGCGGGATGAAGGAATTATGACACCGGTAAAGGATCAGGGCAGTTTCGGATCATGCGGTGCTTTTTCAGGGATTGGTGTATTTGAAGCATTGATTAAAAAAGAAACAGGAATTACGGTTGATCTTTCCGAGCAGCATGTGATAAACTGCTCTCCAGCCTGGAGAAGCTCAGGCATATCTGCTTACGATGTACTCATTTTTTGTAAAGACAACGGCGTTGTCCTTGAATCATTATTGCCATATTCTGAAGGAAGAACGGACGTAACACCTGGGAATCAGCCAGATCATTTTCTTACAGAATACTGTGTAGAATACGTAAATAATCTGGACTTGGCCGAGAGAATAGAATTATTCAAAGGAAAGATCTATAATTTTGGTCCTGTTGCAACAGTAATGAACATTTACAATACTCAATTGAATTATACAGGCGGGATATACACTGTAAGCCCTGAAGATGTTGAGGTAGGTGGCCACTGGGTAGTTGTAGTTGGATGGCATGATGACCTGAGTGTTAAGAATGGCGGTTATTGGATATGTAAAAACTCTTTTGGGACGGATTGGGGAGAAGATGGTTACTTCAGGATAGCATATGGAGAATCGGGGATAGATGATTACTATTTTTGTTACGGAAAATATCATATTACTATTCAAAATGAATTAAAATAAGGTAAAACAAGAAAAAGTGGGAATAATTATGAAGATAATTTGTATTATAGTAAGTGCTTTTTTTATACTATGCAGTGAAAGTGGAAGCGATCCGGCGATTTCACAACCGGATGATCCGATAGGGAAAATTCAGATCGGTGGTAATAACGAGGAGCGTGCAGCTGCGGTTGTTGAATCTTCAGACGGTGGATTCGTAATTGCAGGGTATACAAAGTCTTCAGGCACCGGAGGAAGCGATATATATATCGTAAAAACAAATTCTGATCTGGAGATTGTCTGGGAAAGAACTTTCGGCGGATCTGAAGATGAGGAAGCATGGACAATTACAGCTACGGAGGATGGCGGGTATATTTGCAGCGGTAGCACCGAATCATTCGGAGCAGGAGACAGTGATATTTATCTGGTAAAGATAGATGATTCAGGTAATGAGATCTGGTCGAAAACATATGGAGGACAGAGCAGAGAAAGCAGAGGCTTTGTTCAGGAAACCACATCAGGAGATTTGATAATCTCAGGTTGGAAACATACTTCAAGCGATGTAAGTACTTCGGATATGTACCTTTTAAGAACAAACTCTTCAGGAGATATTATCTGGGAGAATACATATGGAGGCAGCGGAGCTGACGGCGCAAATTCTGTAAGACAGACTTCTGATGGAGGTTTCGTTGTATATGGAGAAGGATTATGGGATACGACTGGTGAGTGGCAGGGTATTATGTTTAAAACCGATAGCG
The DNA here is from genome assembly GCA_028278455.1 of bacterium. GTDB lineage: Bacteria > SM23-31 > SM23-31 > SM23-31 > SM23-31 > JANQEH01. Next base: position 18,329 of record JANQEH010000050.1, on the reverse strand, counting down.
ACGGTAATCTTTTATGGGGAAATACCTACGGAAGTATCGGTGATGAAGAAGGTTACGGAATGCAGATAGCTCACGATGGTGGATTTGTTGCAGTCGGCTTTACCAGAACAGGAAATATCACTGGAGGCTATCTTTTGAAGACTGATTCATCAGGTGAGCAGGAATGGATGAATACTTTCAGGGCATATCCAGGACTGGTCTCAGTTGAAAGAACTTCCGACGGAGGGTATATTATATACGAAGCTGGCATGAGGCTTTTAAAAACCGACAGTGACGGAATTGAAGAGTGGTCACATGATTATAACGGTGGATTTTCTTTTGGAGTAGGTGCTGTAAAGCCGCTGTCAGATGGTGGTTATGTGATTGTCGGTACGACACATAGCAGCAGTGCTTCATCCAGGGATATGGTAATATTCAAAACTGACGGATCAGGGGTAATTAAATAGAAAGGTTCAATACAATATTCTGGAGGCAATAAGATGAAATCCGGCAGATATGCAAAATATCTCGCATTTTTTTTCTCAGTGTTAATCGCTATAGTAATTATTACACTGGGAAAAACATTTCAAGTACCTGATGTATGGAATATTAATAAATTCAAAGCGGGAACTCAGAATTATGAACCCGCACTTCAAGACGGCCAGAGCAGCAGACAGTTACTGAATGTACCGTCCCATATTACCAGAAAACAGCTCGATTTCGCCAGGACATTGCCCAGGATAGAGGACATCCGGAAACAGCAGCTAACCAAAGGCAAAACTCTTCCCCAGTATACCTGGAAAGCAAGAGGACCGTACAATATTGGAGGCAGGACCAGGGGAATCGGTATTGATGTCCGGAATGAAAATATTATCCTTATTGCAGGTGTATCCGGGGGGATGTGGAAATCTGTTGATAACGGCAGCAGCTGGATCAAGACTTCCGAACCAAATCAGCTTCAGAACATTACGTGCCTGATTCAGGACAAGAGATCCGGTCATGAGGATACCTGGTACTTCGGAACCGGTGAATTAATAGGTCATCATGACGGAAAAGAAAGCCTGCCGGGAGACGGGATTTATAAATCTACAGATAATGGAAATACATGGTCTCTGCTTGAATCGACATCTGTAAATACGCCTCAGAAATCAAACGACGGAGCATTTGAATGGGTTACAAATCTTGCTATCGATCATTCTAATACCGAACAGACCGAAATATATGCGGCTGTATCAGGCTCGATATACAGAAGTATAGATGGAGGAGAGAACTGGGATCTTGTTCTGGGGGGGATCTCGAGAAATGCGGGTTTTTCGGATGTTGTCGTTACATCGACAGGTATAGTAATGGCTACACTCAGTACCGGATTGGACCAGGGTATTTACAGGTCTGAGAACGGAGTTGACTGGATTAAAATATCACCAGAGGATTTCGATTATCCGAATCCGTGCTACAGAACTGTAATAGGAATAGCCCCTTCTAATGAGAATGTATATTATTTCCTGACTGATATCACTGCTTCTTTTCTTGGATATGATGTTTCTCATTCAACATTCTGGAAATATACTTATATCTCAGGTGATGGGACAGGAAACGGGGGATCATGGGAAGACAGGTCTGATTTCATTCCGGATAATGTCGATACGAACAGATCATACTGTATGTATGTCAGGGTTCATCCCGATAACGAAAATGTTGTCTACATCGGTGGACAGGAATTATACAGGTCCCTCGACGGTTATGCGAAAAAATATAGTTTCAGACTAATAGGCAGTTCACAATTAATGTCCAACGGACTCCATGTCGACCATCATGATCTTATTTTTTCAAAGAGCGATCCGAATACTGCATATGCTGTTACCGACGGCGGTATCAGTAAAACAACCAACATTATGTCAGAAAATGATGTGGAATGGACTTACTTAAACAATGGTTTCATCACTACCCAGTTTTATACTGTTGCAATAGTGCCGGGTATTCCGGGTGACCAGAGGATAATGGGAGGACTACAGGATAATGGATCTTATTATACAAGTTCTTCTGAACTGGAGAAAGAATGGTCGAACGTCCTTGGGGGAGACGGTACATACTGCGCATTTATTGATAACGGTACAAAGTTTCTTGTAGCTCTGCATGACGGTGTAGTATGTATCGGCGATCAAGTCCAGGATCCTGCCGGCCTGCCGTTCTCGAATACATACTTAAGAACAGTCGTAAATCCGGTATATAACTCAACACCTTTGTTTGTAACTCCTTTTACACCTGATCCGAATGATGATAAAATAATCTATCTTGCCGGTGGAAAAGACCTATGGAGAAATTCAGATATTTTAGCTATTCCGCACAATGGTTCGGCTAATTCAAAAACTCAGAATTGGTCTGTGATCCATACAACATATGCCAATATAACTGCCGTTGGAGTTTCCAGAACTCCGGCAGACAGAGTTTATATTGGAACTCAGACTGGGAATGTCTACAGAATTGACGATGCTTCCGGTGCGGATCCCGGGATAACTCCGGTTTACTCAGGGAAAGGTTTTCCCATGTCAGCTTATGTAAGCTGTATTGCTGTAGATCACAATGACGGTAATCACGCAGTCCTGTGTTTCGCAAATTACAATGTCAAAAGTATTTTTGCTACCTGGGACGGCGGGGAGAACTGGTCGGATGTTTCAGGAAACCTTGAAGAACTCTCGAATGGAAAAGGAAACGGCCCTGCGGTGAAATGGATATCTATACTAAAAGAGGACGGGGCAAACACATATTTTGCGGGTACGTCTACAGGATTATACTCTACCCGGACTTTAGATGGCTTGAGCACTGTCTGGGCACAGGAAGGCGCGGAAACAATAGGAAATATCAATGTTACCATGATAGATGTTCGTGAAGCAGACGGTGAGGTTGCTGTCGCCACATGGGGAGGGGGTATATTCAGCAGGGATCTAACTACTGCGGTGATAGATGAAGAACCGGAGATCCCTTCGGAATTTGAACTTTTTCAAAACTATCCGAATCCTTTTAATCCGGAAACTAAGATAAGTTTCAATCTTAAGAAATCCGCGAACGTATCACTTGAGATATTTAATTTAAAAGGTCAAAAAGTAAGAACCCTGATAAAAAATGAAGTCAGAAAGGGTGGTTTTAATTATGTTAGTTTTGATGGATGCAACGACATCGGAATAAGACTGTCTTCAGGGACCTACATTTACAGATTAACGTCAGGAAGGTTCTCAGACAGTAAAAAAATGTTGATCCTGAAGTGATAATTTAAAGAAACTTAACCAGGCCGCCCCATCGTTTTTCAATTTTAAATCCGCGGTCAAGAAAGAAATCCTTCAAATAGTACTGGGTTTTTATAACCTCTGTGCCAAAGTTCAACATCCTGTTTGAAAAATCATCAAGGAGTGCAATCCTTAATCCCTTTCCCATGAGCGGTGAACTGACGATAATACCCTTCAGATAGATTACGTTATTTTCCTCCCTGCTGTAGCAGATCCCGCCAACGATCTGCTCAAGATTATCGATCGCAAGAAGGTAATTATCCTGCTCGGTTATAGTCATCGGGAAATTTTCTCTGAAGAAAAGTCTATACAATTCTCCAATCTCGGAAGGCTGGATAGGCTCGCGGACTATATACTTCCTTCTCTGCTTATCTTTTATATGTGTTTTGAGAACGACAATTTTCTTATCACTTTCCTCTACTTTCTGGACTTCCGGGTGTTGGAAGGTCTTGGCTTCCGGTAGAATAAGTCTGCTGAAAACCCTGAGATCTGCATTTCTCGTCAAGGTTTCCTGCAAATCAAATAGTTCTATAAGTCTTGTAGCTTCCAGGGAAGGATTCCTGAACATCTTATCAAGTAGGTTATCGAATGCTTTTATGACAGGCACATCGGCTGACCTGAAATATGTATGTCTATAAAGATAGAATCTGACAAGGTCGGGGTACCGGCTCAGCCTGAAAAGGCTGAATAATCCTTTGATCGTATCTTCATAGGCTTCCGGGGTAGCTTTCGGATTCATTTGGGCCCATTCGTGATACTGATCGATAGCATTCTGCACGGGCAGGGGAATGTAGAATTTTTTATCGATATCATCTAGATATTCTTCAAGTATCCTTTTAAATTTATTCCTTTCTGCAAAGATCGGTTCCGATTCTACTTCTTCAAGCAGATCAACCAGAAACTTCCTGCCTTTTTCCGAGCCGAGTCTCTCCATGCAGGAGTCAAATATCCAGTTATAGTCAAGGTGCTTTAAAGTCCATGGATAATGAGCAGCGGTCTTCATGTAGAAATTATGTAAAAGCGGATTAATTAGTGACAATGGGCCATCGTATTGCCCCCAGCCAGCAAGTGATAAGATCTTAGTTCCCTCCTTGAATGTTTGCTCCGGGACAACAATATTTGATGAGAACACCATACCGGGGATTATCTGTGAACCGCTATGGATCCATCCTTCAAAAAAAGCCATCATAGCGCTTACAAATAACTTCCTAAGGATCTCCGGTTTGAAATCTGCTGTCTCCGATCCGTATAGCACTGACAGTTCTCTGATCTTCTCCCAGACAGTAAGATCGCTCATGAATACCAGGGACATTGCTCCGAGTTCAGGCCTGCATGAACCAAACCTTGGAAATACCGGATTGCCTGAAGGATGACCTGAAAGAGCAATATTCAGGTAGCGGGTTTCCTGCACGGAAGATTTCCTGAAATCTTCTCTTAGTATCAGGAGAAGGTCGTAGTGTTTTCCAAAGATCGTATTGATGCTTATCCTGTACCTGTGATGATTTCTTCTGGATAATATGCGGGATATCCAAATACCTCCGGAAGCAATCCTGTCCAGGTCAAAATTATTAATATCAAAGGCCAGCATAACCGATTGCTTAAGGAAGGTAGTCCCGAAAAGAACGGTTTTTAGTTTATTGGTCTCATAAGATGATATGTTATCATCAAAGATCACTTTTGAGTTCCACTCTTCTTCTGCATATTCAGGCGTTTCCGAGGCAAGTTTTGTCTCATACCATTCAACCAGGCTATGAAATAGGATCTTTGCATGTCTGGATAGCTGCTTGTCCTGCTTATGAAGGATCCAACTTGCCAGCTCAGCGCGTACCGGGGCATAATAATTGGGTTGGTTTTTTGCAAAATTCGCCAGGATATCCAGTATCTTGGCAAACTGGTCTCTTGTCATCTTAGAGGCAGGCCATTTAAGCTGCGTTCTGTAATGGTAGAGCCTTTTTCTTAAAGCTTCCAGCCGGATCTTCTCTATCGAAGATTGAGCGATGGAATTGATGGATTCTTCGTTGAGAAAACTCAATCCTGAATTTACGAATGACGGGAATACTTCGTTAAAATCCGGTGTTGGATCATCCATCAGAAGTATGCTGTACGCAAGGCTTCTTACCTGTTCTTCAGGGTGACGTGATAATGCTTCCAGTCTTCTCCTGATGATCCTGATGATTCTGTCATCACTTTCGTTCAGCAGGAAGTCGAGCCTTTCGATAGCCTCGATAGCTCTCTTTTTACCGCTGAAAAAAGCTTTGATCGACAGCTCATTTACGAGCAAAAGAAGCTGATTCCTGATTGCTGACAGCTTAAGTGTTATGTAATGATCAGAAAATTCTTTTCTTTTGCGCGGAAGATGTATCTGGGGTGATATTCCTTCAAAAGGGATCTCCCAGCCTTCTTTGCATGGACAGAAATTAATTAATTCAGGATTAGCAGTCCAAAGCTGGGGCTGCCGGGAAAACACTCCGAGATCGATCACATCATCCTTTACATCATATTCGATGTCTCCAATAAGAATGGTTTTTTCCTTCAGATTCTTTTTGATCTTGAGAGTTTTATTCGTAAATCGGTTAAATAATTTATTCTTCCTGACAATAATTTCACCTATAAGGATACCCTGGTCTCTATAGAACCAGCGGGGTATCTTGATCACAATGCCGTCAATCTTTAATTCAATGAAAGTACTTGTATACAGGTTGTCGATCGTATCACTAAAATTTTTCTCGATTTCTTTTCTCTTAAAAGAGCTTTTTGCAGTTAATTCACCTCTTTCCAGAGAAAAATCTCTTTCAAGAGTATCAAAATTCACAACTCTTTCATAGGGGGCTAGCTCCTGGTTGGCAGCTGTAATGATCTGGTTGAAATATTTAATTCGGTTTTCTTCCGAAGCGGATGCTTTTATTACCGGATCCTCGCTATCGGGGATTATCAATAGAACATTATAATTTCTGTTGTCACCTACAAGAAATGTCCTCTTTATTCCCGGTACACCCTCGAATTTCTGTTCGATCTTTCGGGGAGCTACAGTCTGGCCTTTCTTGTTTTTGTATATATCTTTGATCCGGTCAACAATCTCCAACTGACCGCCTGTTAGTGTCCTGAATATATCTCCTGTTTTCAGCCAGTTTTCCTTTCTCAGATCTTGGACAGGCAGGCTTCCGCTTTTTGGTTTCTTCCCGGGGAGATATTTTGCAATATACGGGCCGGAGATCTCGAGCTCACCCAGAGATCCAAACCTAATACGCATTCCAGGCAGAGGGAGCCCTACCGAGTTATCGATATAATTATCAGTAGGGGTCATCGTAATTCCGCCTGTTGCTTCTGTCATACCGAATCCGCTGTGTAGATCGACACCGTTTCTATGAAAGAAATGAAAAATTTTCGGATCGAGATATCCTGCTGCTGAAAGTCCCCAGCGGAGTCTTTTTCCAGTTATACCCCTTAAGATCGTTTTGATTTTCTTCTTCTGGCCGGTACTTTCAAGTATTTCTGAGCATCTCTCCCAAATCTGGATCCAGCGAAGCGGAATACTTATCATACCGGTAGGATGCACCATAGTCATCAGGTTGAAAAGCCGCTCAGGTGAAGGATTTCCTGCAAAAACGTATGTTCCTCCCCAGTAGATCATTCCCATCATTTCAAGAAACCTTCCGAAAGTGTGGAACAGTGGTAAATAACATAGCAGCACTTCGTTTTCACCCACATCCGGTAAAGCTGCAGCACGTGCAAATCTTTTTGAGATAAGATTGTAAATCGAGAAGCATACTCCTTTCGGCAGTCCGGTGCTCCCCGAAGTGAACATCACTGTTGCCGTGTCCGTTAATCGGAGCCGTTTTCTTGTCGAAAGTATTTTATCTGTCCTCTCCTGGGATAAGTTAGAACAGGCTTCTTCAAGGTACACGTCGTTCTTATCCAGGGGTTTTGGTTCGGAATTCAGCAGGAAAAGCCTGATGTTTTTATTAAGATTTTTTCTTATAAAGTCGATTTTCTTAGCGCTCTCATGCGAATCGGTGATTACTATATTGATATTAAGCCTGTCCAGAATATATTCTATAGTATCTGTATCGAAATGGACATTCAAAGGACTAACCGGTATATCATATGTAAGACAGGCAAGATCGCTGCAGGCTCCCCACACGCTGTTTTCCGAAAGTATGGCGGCTCTCGGTGATCTCTGGCTGCTATGAAGGACGGCAGCAATACATTTGATCCGTTTAAAAATCCTTTCATAACTCCATCTGATGGGTGTTGAACCGGAAAATTCCTGAAACAGGGTATTCTCGCGGTGTGTTTTGATCCTGTCTTCAAAGAGAGATTCAAGGGTATAGTCTGAGTTAATGATCGCTTTGAATGTTGTATCGGCCCATCTGTTCCTATTGTTATGGTCTCCCAGTGCACGGATAAATGAATTCTTCCAGGTCAGTTTCAGATATTCCTTTAAGACCATTTTCAGGTTATCGGAAGTTTCATCTGGTTTTTCAAATATGCCTTCAACCTTTGCAAGTATCTTATCGGCTATTGAGCCGGAAACAGTTCCTCCGGGCCTGATGTTTTCAAGTTCATCAAGAAGATCCCGAAGCTCATTCAGTCTTTTTTCCATGTAATTAATCTGCCTGTAATTTCAAAGGATTCCGGATTTTTATATTGTTTACGTTTTTTTCTAAGGGATTTTGAACGATAACACGTATTAGAATGTAATTATTATTCAGGGCTAAAATACAGTGTACTCAGATTTCTATCCAATTATATAATAATAAAATAATATTTACTCAATAACTAAAACAAAATTATTAAAATACCTATTATTTTAATTAATTGACAGGAGGAACCAATGAGAAGAAATTCAGCGTTATTTTTGTTGGTTTTCATTCTGCTTATTGCAGTTTCGGCAGATGCACAGCAAAGGCAGCGCCCTGAACAGCAGAGAGATCCAAATGCGATCTACTTGATGGATAAAGATAAATTAGCTGATTATCTTAAGCTTGGTGATAAGCAGAAAGAAGAGATATTCAAAGAACTCGGTAAGCTTGAGAAGACCCTTAAGGAACGTCCCAGGGGCAGAGCAGGCGGAAGATCCGGGGGCAGATCTGGGGGAAGGAGCGGAATCGGTACTAGGAGCTCTGCAGGTCAGCTGAGGACAAACGAAAGGCAGACTGCGGGAATGGAACTTACACCTATGGAAAAATGGCAAAATAATGTCAAACGACATATAAAGAAAATCGAAAAGAAACTGACCAGGGAGCAGAAAGAGCTTTTCAAGAAGGTAGTTAAACCCGGCGAGGAGCAGAAAAAATAAAAGCCCGAAAATAGGAAGCGATGAATCCGGACGAGTAAAATTGAGCTTCCGGGTAATTATTCCGGCAAATTCAATCCGGATTGTTCTCGATGCGCCTCTGGATTGGATAACAATAACAAAAGGCAAGTATCAGCCCGTAGAATGTTGTTATTAGAGATACCGAGATCGCTCGCGGCAGCATCTCCAGGTATTCTGTATTTGCCCCGAGGATTATCCACCCCATGAGTGTTCCGGTAGCCCCCATTATTATGAGATATAGTTTTAGATCCCGGATTACATTCTTATAAAGAATCTTTTTCTCGCCTTTAACATTCAAATTTAAAGGCGCAGTAAAAACGATTTTCGCTCCCTCCATGCCGTAAGTTGCAATAATTAGTAAAAGTGATACGGGCACTACGAGAACAAGGCTGAGCGGATCGATAAGGTTATAGAAACTCCCCGAAAATATTCCGATTATAAATATTCCTACCATAGAGCCAAATATTGCCGTTTTTCGTACATTGATCAGTCTGGCTTTCAGCTGTTTCTGATGTTCTTCCATTTTTACCTCCGGTCTATCAATACTGTTTAGTTTTTTTTCTAATTCTTCCCTGTCCATTTTTTCCTCGAAATTCTTTGTACATTATATGTATTCACAAAATTTATATGTAATCACAATATGACATAACGGTTACGTTCTACGGTTCTTTATCATATGCAGATCTAAGTTTGTCGATCCCTCTTGAGATCAAAGACTTGACGGTACCTTCCTTTTTGTCAAGGATCTCACTTATCTCCCTGATGCTTTTTTCCTCGAAATATTTTAAGGTAAGAACGTCCTGATATTTCAGCGGCAATGATGAGATCTTATTTTGAAGTTCAATGAATTCCTGGTGTTTCAGAAGTATCTGCTCGGCATCAAGTACCTCTGATGCGAGAGAACTTCTTATACTTTTATCGGGATGACGGCAAACGCTCAACTCTTCATATGAGTCAAGCTTTATCACATTTTTCCTGAAATAAGCATTGACCTGGTTAGATGCTATTTTATACAGCCATGATGAAATTGAAATCCCTCGCCAATTGAACTGCCAGAGCTTTTTAAATGCCTTGTAGAATACTTCAGAAGCAAGATCATGTACATGCTCGACATTCATTGTTCTCCTCAGGATATATCCGAATATCTCAGGATAATAAATATCGAAGATCTTACCGAATTCACGTGGATCGCTGCGGGCTTTTCTTATTATATCTTTCTCTGTTTTCAGGTCCATATGCTTTTTATATATGTTTCATTTAAAATGCAAAAGTCATTGAATAGTTGCAATATATTCTCACCCGGCATAACATTCGCAAGAATATTGACAAAAATGTAATTATTTCTTATAATAGTCTGACCTATTGAACTCGCCATTTTTCGATATAGCTTCACTTATTCATTTTAAAAAAAGATCAACCGGAAAATAATCATACAGAAAGCAACCGGACTAAGTATTTAACCAGTTCAATAACGGAGGTAGAAATGAAATCTTTTTTATTTATAAGAACGCTTGTTCTTACGACAATGATTGCATTACTGGCTTTTTATTCATTACCGGGCAATATTCTCGCTCAGGACATCAGATTCGATCACAATCACACATTCAGTGAAGTCGTAGAATACCTGAATGATGTTAACAGGGCCTTTCCCGACCTGACAAGGCTACATGTAATCGGGAAGAGTTTTCTTGGAAATGACCTTATTGTGATAGAGATCACGAACCATGAGACCGGTGATGCAATGGCAAAACCTGCTTACTGGTACGACGGAAACCTGCATTCAAGCGAGGTAATGGGAGCGGAGGCCTGCCTGAAATTAATAGACGATCTTGTGAAAAAATATGGCAGTGATCCCTTTATAACTGAACTTGTAGATACAAGGACTCTTTATGTTATGCCAAAACTTAATCCTGATGGATCTGATCATTATCTGAAAAATCCTGATGGAATGAGGAGCAGTGTAAAGCCGTATGATTCTGACGGAGATGGTAAGTATGATGAAGATCCGGCGGATGATCTGGATGGTGACCGCTACATAGTGCAGATGAGAATTAAGGATGAGACAGGCCCTATGAAGACCTCCGATGAGGATCCAAGGTTGATGGTAAGGTGTGAAGAAGGAGAAAAGGGTGAATGGAGAGTATATTCAGAGGGTATGGATGATGATAACGATGGAAGATATAATGAGGATGGTGTTGGAGGGTTGGATATAAACAGGAACTGGCCTGCCCAATGGAAACAGGAATATGTTCAACGTGGATCAGGTATTTATCCCCTTTCAGAGCCTGAGACAAAAGCAGTAGCGGAATTCCTTTTCAACCACCCGAATATAACAGGGGTGGTAAATCACCATATGGCGGGAAATTTTCTTTACAGACCGCCTAACAACAGGCATTTCGATCCGGTAACAGGAGAGGAATTCTTTATGCCTGCAGAAGATGAAGCCAACTTTTCTCTTTTCAGCAGAAAATACACTGAAATAATCAATAAACAGCCCGTAAGAACAGTATTCGGTAGAGGCGCTCCTCCCAGAATGGGGGCGATTTGGGGTGTTATGATCGGCTGGGCTTACGATCATTACGGAGTATTCAGCTGGGTTCCGGAAATGGGTTCTTATGCTCCATTTTGCGATTATGATGAGGATGGAAGGGCATCACAGGCTGAAAGACTCAGATGGAATGATGAGGAGCTGGAGGGAAGAATATTCGTAGACTGGAAACCGTTCAACCATCCACAGCTTGGAAAAGTTGAGATCGGTGGATTCATATCAAAGATCTACAATGACAAATACAAAACATATATAAATATGATGTGTCATCCCGGACCGGTTTTTGAAGACTTCCTGGAAAAACATACAAAATGGAATTTGTATCTTGCATCGATGTCACCGCTTATCAGATTGTCTAATGTAAAGGTTGAATCTGTAGAATCAGATATCTTCAGGATCACGGCCGAGGTCCAGAACAGGGGCTATCTTCCGACAAATGTAACCAGACAGGCAGTGATCAACAGGACTGCGAAGACTGTGAAAGCGAAAATCGAACTGGCCAATGCTGAAATGATTACGGATAACATAGTTATCGATCTCGGCCATTTACGCGGAAACAGATCTGAACCGGTTAAAGTCGAATGGATTGTCAGGACAACGGGACGTTCACCCCGGGCTGTTGTAAAGGCTGTTTCCGAAAAAGGCGGGACAGACACGATGGAATTGTCAATACAGAGATAAAAATATCCTTTGAAAAGGATTTTACAGTAGTAAACCATTTACAGGGATCTGTCCATAACGGGCGGATCCCTTCTTGTTAAGGATTTTTCCAGCCGGTCATACAAACCTATTTGTCGAAATTGGCAGTTTCAGCTTATGACAGCAAACTACCCATAAAGCCTGCACTTTCTTCTCCTCAAGTCCCTTGTTATGCTTAAAAAGAAGGTCCCGGAAGGCGATATAATTTCCTGTCCGGACAAGTCTCTGAACCATTCTTGACGAATCCGACTTAAAAAAATTCTTGTGGAATTCTTCTGCAGAATTCTTCATTAGTATTCCCTCTCTTACAAATTTGAAAGGAAACGGGCAAATACTATTCCACAGAAATTTGAGCTTAATTGGATAATATGTGAGGAGATTTAAGGAATAAATTTCTTCATGATTTTAAAAGAAATGGAAGGATTTTCCTGACAGGTCAAAATATTAATTTAAAATCCCGGTGATATTTCTATTCCTTTCTTAATATTTTCTGCAGCAAATCAGATATTTCATGAAGCCTGAATGGTTTCTGAAGAAAAGCACTTATATCTTCACTTGCGATCTCTTCAGAATAATTCTCCTGACTGTAGCCTGATACTAATACTACCTTTATATCTTTTTTAAGTTTTTTTAAAGCTTTGAAAGTTTCTTTTCCACTCATTCCCGGCATAACGACATCAAGCAGTACAATATCGATCTTGTTCATATGCTTTTTAAATATCTCAATTGCCTCAGGTCCATCCCCTGCTGATATTACCTTGTAGCCGATCTTCTCAAGTTGAGCTTTTGTAAGATTCCGGACATGCTTTTCATCATCCACTGCAAGTATCGTGGCCACGCCTTTAATAGTCTTGGGAGTCTGTTTTTGCGTAATGATCTTTTCAGTGATAGCGGGTAAAAAGATGGTAAATTCTGTGCCCTTCCCCGGTTTACTATCGCAAAAAATAAATCCTTCATGGTTTTTTATTATCCCATATACCGTTGCCAAACCGAGTCCGGTTCCTTTTCCTTTGCCTTTTGTTGTGAAAAAGGGTTCAAAAACATGGTCTCTGACATCATCAGGCATTCCCATGCCTGTATCGGTAATAGTAATTTTAATATAGTCTCCTTTTTTAATAGACGGAAATACCTTGTTATACCCTTTCATCTGTATAATGTTTTCCGTTTTGAATGAGATTTCTCCTCCATTAGGCATGGCATCTTTAGAATTGATGATCAGGTTCGTTAGTATCTGAATCAACTGTTGCCTGTCTGCTCTGACGCTAAGTGGCTGTTCCACAAGATCGAATTTGATATTTATCCTGTTATCAAGATTTTTTTCAGAGATACTTACAGTTTCCTGTAAAACCTCGTTTATATTGAGCACTTCAGGATTGTATTTTCCTCCACGTGCAAATCCCAGGAGTTGCTGAGTCAGGTTTGCGGCTCTCTCTGTACCGTCAATAATCACGTCAGCTGCCTGCCCCTCATCTGACTCAGGCTCTGGAAACTGCAGCTTTAAAAGCTCAGCATAACCCATTATACCGGTCAGGATATTGTTGAAATCATGCGCTATTCCTCCCGCTAACCTACCAATTGATTCGAGTTTCTGAGCCTGAAATAGTTGTTCCTGTAGTGCATTTTTCTCCCGCTCTGCTAATACACGGGCGGTAATATCTCTTGAAATTATCATAATCCCGGTTTTTCCCCTGTCCATTTTAACCAGTCCTCCTGTTGCTTCAAGATGTTTTGTCACTCCTTTTCGATCAATAATTTCCAATTCAGCCTTTATATCTTCTCCTCTCAGGATCTGTTTGAATATTTTTACCATTCTGGGTATATCCTTTAAGGAGAGTACCCCCAGTTTCGTAAAATGCTTCCCGATCAGTTCTTCCCTGTTTCCCTCCAGAAAATCCAGTGATCTGCGGTTAGTTTCGATTATTTTGCCGGACAGATCTAAGAAAGTAATTGCATCATAAGCTTTATCGAATAGATTTCTGAATCTTTCTTCCTTTACCCTTAACGCTTCTTCCGAACGTAGTCTGTCCTCTATATTTCTTGTTATCGAAAGTATATGTGGTTCATTATTCAGGTTTATTATCTTAGAAGAGACCAGGGTGGTCCTGATTTTCCCCCGCTTTGAAACAAAGTTCATTTCAAGATTTCTAACAGTACCGCTTTTGTCAAGAGCTTTCACAAGTCTGTCCCGGTCTTTGGGTTCCTCCCATATTTTGACATCGAGAGAGCTTCTTCCAACTACCTCTTCTTCTTTATAATCTGTCAGCTGGGTAAAACCTTTGTTGGCTTTAACATAAGTTCCGTCATCATATTTATTTATCGTTATCGAATCCGGTGTTGTTTCGAATATGGTCCTGAATTGCTCTTCACTCTCTCTGAGTGCTTCCTCAGCCATGATCTTTCTGAAGAATGATTCTGCTTCAAGAGCCAGCATACCAAGTAGATTTTTGACATTTTCAATGTCTTTAATCTCTTTATGTGTTACCACATTCAGAAAACCAACTACCTCTTTTTCTGCCTTAAGCGGAGTTGAAAACGCATGTCTCAGACCAAATGGCCTGCCGGTTCCCGGATATTCTTCGGTAAAACTATCTACTGTAATAGGTGACTTTGATCTAAGTACCTTTTTTACATCAGGCAGGTTCAACGGCATATTTTTGGTTTTTTCTACAAACTCTTCAGGTAGGCCTGAATGATATCGGCAGACAGCTTTTTCTCCTTCAACAGAATATACCATCCCGCTGCTCATTCCACAGATCTCTAATGCTTTATCTAGTAGAGGTTTAAACATTTCATACAGGCTACTGCACTTATTCAGCTTTACAAGCAGATCATTCATGATCATGCTGCGGGATGCCGATTCAATCAGGGATAATTCTGATTTTTTTCTCTTTGATATATCTTCTATTATGCCGTCGTAGGCAACTAATTTGCCATCATCATCATAGGTGGGAATTACAGTCTTCCTGATCCAGATAATATGACCGTCTTTATGAATGATTCGATGTTCAATAGACTCAGGATTTTTTTCTTTCAGGATGGATTCTGCATGCAATAAGACAGCTTTTCTATCATCTTCGTGAACCATATGGATCCAGAGGTGGGGATCGGAATCAAATTCTTTTTTTGAATATCCTGTGATCCCAAGGCAGGTTTTTCCGTGTTCAGTACTACCCGGTTTACCGTCCTGTATATAGACAGTAAAAACATAACTTGTAATAGCATTTAACAGCAGATCATACTTTCTTCTGCTTGATTCAAGTTCTTTTTCTTTTTCCTTCAGCCTCTTCTCGAGATCCTCTGGCAAGATTCGTTTCATAATGAGCCTTGTGCATCAAGTACAATATTTGTTGGAAAAGGAGCAGTAGTTATCAATAACGGAGAAGGCTTATATTATGCGATTTTCAGCCATTCCTTAAGGCAACTTTCTACCTGAAAACATTGCTTTTGAACATTTCATTTCGAGATACGTCTAACCAATAAAGCATTAAACCAGTGCTTAATATCAAGCAATAATTGAAATAATTGTCCGGACAATAGTATAGTACAAAAAATGTGCCGTATTGTGCATAAAATGAAAATTATTTTTAATTAATCAGACTGGGATTCGAATGTTTAAAAATTACATTAAAATAGCCTTCAGAAATCTGATAAGGCAGAAGGGATATTCATTTATCAATATTTCAGGCCTCGCCGCAGGTATGGCCTGCTGCATTTTAATACTTCTCTGGGTACAGGATGAGCTCAGTTTTGATGAATTCCACGAAAATAGCAGCAGTCTTTACAGGATAGTCGTTGATTCGGATAATACAATATATTCCGCTTCCCCGTGGGCCCTCGCACCTACACTAAAAAATGAATTCCCCGATATTCTTAAAGCAACCAGAGTAGCGACGCGCACAAGGATGCTGAAATACGGGGACCAATCGTTCTTTAACAGAGGTGTGTTCATTGATGCTGATTTTCTGGACATGTTTTCCTTTTCCTTTATTACAGGTGATCCTAAATCAGCATTCTCGAGCAAAAACTCTATCGTCATATCAAAGGAATTAAGTGATAAATACTTTAGAGGTGAAGAACCTGTCGGCAAAATTCTCAGGATGGATAATAGTGTAGATCTTACAGTAACTGGTGTTCTTGAAAACGTTCCTCCAAATTCTCATCTCCAGTTTGATTTTGCCGCGCCTGTAGAGCTTATGGGCCAGGGGAGGATAACTTCCTGGAGTTGGGAAAGCTCTTCATATGTTCTGCTGCCCGAAAATGCAATTTTAGATGAGGTCGTCTCGAAAATATCCGGCACGATCATGAAATACGACAAAAGAACCCGGAGGCAGCAGTCCGTTGGCCTCCAACCGCTTTCCCGCGTATATTTATATGCGTTAGAGGGCGGTGGACAGATAATCTACGTATACATCTTTTCCGCTACCGCAATCTGCATCCTGCTTACAGCCTGTATAAATTTCATGAATCTTGCCACCGCGAGATCCGGCAGCAGGGCAAAAGAAGTGGGTATGCGCAAGGTCATCGGTGCAGTGAAACGCAGTATCATCATTCAGTTCTTCGGTGAATCTCTGCTTCTCGTGTTAATTGCAATGTTACTGGCTGTTGCGGCTGTTATCCTGATTCTTCCGGCATTCAATGACCTTTCAGCAAAACAGCTCTCGATGAATATCGCTGAAAACTGGATGATGCTTGCCGGTTTAATACTGATGGCCCTTTTTACAGGATTAGTCTCGGGCAGTTATCCTGCGTTTTTCCTGTCGTCTTTTAAGCCGGTAAAGGTGATCAAGGGTATTGCCGGGACAGGCTCGCAGGCTTCTCTTCTCAGGAGAGCTCTCGTAATTAGTCAATTCACAACAACAGTTGCTTTAATCATTGGGACTATTATCATTTACAGGCAGATTGATTTTATTCACAATAAAGATCTTGGATTTGATAAAGAAGATGTGGTTCTGGTAAGCATGAACAGCGAAATGAGAAAAAGTTACGAATCCTTCAAAACTGAGATATTGCAGAATCCCGGTATTCATAATGTAACAGCGGCAAACAACGTACCGCTTAGCGTGGGGAACATCAATCCGGTATATTGGGAAGGAAAAGGCCCCGATGATTATCAGACCATGAGTTTCGTTTCAATCGATTTTGATTATATCCAGACATTCGGTATGAATATTACAATTGGCAGGGATTTTTCGAAAGATCTTCCGACCGACACAAAGAATTACCTTATCAATGAGGCGGCTTTGAAGATGACCGGGCTCGAGGATCCAATCGGGAAGATGTTCTCTATCTGGACCCGTGAAGGCAGGATCATCGGGATAATAAAGGATTTTCATGCTCAGCCCCTGCAGAATGAGATTGCCCCAATCGTTTTTACGCTTGGCGGTCAGACCTGGCTGTGGGATGATATTTTTATTAAGATCGACGGAGAGAAGACAGCCGAAGCACTGGATTACCTTAAAAGCGTATGGTCTGACTTCTCGCCGAATTATCCGTTTGAGTATGAATTTCTCGAAGACAGGTTCTTGGACCAGTACAGGGATGTGGAACGCACGGGGAATATTTTTAAATATTTTACTTATCTGGCGATCTTCATATCGTGTCTCGGCCTATTCGGGCTGGCTTCATACATGGCAGAGAAAAGGACAAAGGAGATCGGGATCAGGAAGGTCCTCGGCGCCAATGTCTCAATCATCATCAGGCTTTTATCGAAGGAATTCATTATCCTGGTCATCATTTCGAATATCCTTGCATGGCCAATCTCTTATTTTGCCATGAGCAGCATGCTTAGCAATTATGCCTACAGGACTACAATTCCTTTGTGGATATTTTTTATTTCCGGGGGAATGGCAGTCGCAATCGCGCTTATCTCAGTGAGTTTTCAGGCTGTAAAGGCAGCCCTGACAAATCCGGTTCTGGCTTTGAAGTACGAATGATCCGGATATTGAAACAGTAAAGGGCTGCAGAAATGCAGCAAAATGTGAAGAATAACTTGTGCGCGGAAATTAATTATAAAAACCATAGCAGGAGCAGGTTTCGAACCTGCTCCTGCTCGTAATGTTCCTGGAGTAATCATTATTTCCTCAATGGGAACTGAAATCGCACGATCGGGTAATACCTGTCCGGCGGGTTGAAGCCACCATTGAATCTGTCCAGAGGGACCTCCTCCCAATGTTCGGTTTTTATCGCCGAACCGAATATACCGCCAACAAAGGAAGAAGGTATGCCAAATAGAAGACACCCAACTACAATAGACGCTCCATAATTAAAACCAGTAGCACCTATGTACACAATAGAACCGATGAAGCTGCCGGTGATAAAGCCAATCTCTGCACCTTTTCTAAAATTACCATGTGTTCCCAGGCTTTTTTCTAATGTCATAATTGAATCAACAGGAAAGAGGTGACTAGTATTTTTGAACTTAATTCTAATACTCTTCTCATTTAATGATTCGTATGTACCGGTTAGTACTATATGTGGAATATCACCATAATATTTCTTTTTACCA